>JAQVOX010000005.1 GCA_028702435.1 Desulfotomaculaceae bacterium
CTCGTCACGTCACAGATTTTGATCACATCAACAAGCTTATGGAGCTGTTTCGTCACCTGCTCTAGAATCTGGTCATCACCTTCAACAACAATAGTCATCCTGGAGATCCCGGGGTCTTCAGATCTGCCCACCGCCAGGCTTTCAATATTAAAGCCCCGCCTGCTAAATAGGCCGGCTACCCTGGCCAGTATACCCGGGGTGTTTTCTACTAATACGGTAAGCGTGTGTGTCACGATCAAAACCTCCCAATTTAGTCGTGGGTGGTTACACTTCAGCCTCTGGCCCAAATAACACAATATTTTTTGCATACATCTAACATGGCCATTTTTACCCAAGCATATTATTCAAGGACTCGCCCGGCGGGACCATCGGCAGCACATTTTCTTCCCTTTCTACCATAAAATCAAGCATCACCGGCTTGCTGGAACGGATCGCCTGCTCGAGTGCCTGGGCCACTTCCGACTGCTTGGTTACTCTGATCCCTTCGGCGCCAAATGCTTCAGCCAACTTGACAAAATCAGGATTGAGCAGCTCAGTCTGGGAATAACGTCTTTTGTAAAATAGCTCCTGCCACTGCCTAACCATCCCTAAATAGCCGTTATCCATGATCGCTACATTAATGGGAAGTTCGTAATTAACCGCCGTGCATAGTTCCTGAATGTTCATTTGAATACTGCCGTCCCCGGCAATATTAAACACCGTTTCATCAGGGCAGCCGACCTGAACGCCAATAGCTGCGGGCATACCATAGCCCATTGTGCCCAATCCGCCGGAAGATATAAAAGAACGCGGCTTGGTAAAAGTATAATGCTGGGCAGTCCACATCTGGTGCTGTCCGACGTCGGTAGTGATCCGGGCATTCCCTCCGGTAGAGCGGTAAATTTGCCGGATTACAGCCTGGGGTTTCAGTTCCCCGTTATCACAAAAACTAACCGGATACTCCTTTTTCCATTTCTGAATCTTTTCCCGCCAGGCTTCACCCAGTCTGGGCTGCAATATATCAATAAGCTGCTTTAATACCTTTTTCACGTCCCCGATAATCGGCATGTCCACTTGGACGTTTTTTCCTATTTCCGCTGGATCTATGTCAATATGAATCACCCGGGCCTCGGGAGCAAAGGTTTCCAGTTTACCTGTAACCCGGTCGTCAAAACGCGCCCCGATAGCAATCAGGAGATCGCAATCGCAAACAGCAAAGTTTGCGTACTTAGTGCCATGCATGCCGAGCATACCCAGTGACAGGGGGTGATTGCCCGGAAAGGCCCCTAGCCCCATCAGAGTAGTAGCCACCGGCGCTGCTAGAAGCTCTGCTAGACGGAGCAGTTCCGCATGGGCGCCGGAGATAATCACCCCGCCGCCGGCATAGATTAACGGTCGCTCCGAACCGGCAATGGCCCTGGCCGCTTCCATTAATTGCTGCGGATCGACCTCCCCCGCGGGCTGATAGCCCGGCAGGCTTATTGCTTCCGGTACTATATACTCGTCTATACTGGCGGAAACATCCTTAGGGATATCGATCAGCACCGGTCCTGGCCTGCCGGTGGTGGCAATATAAAAAGCCTCTTTAACAATGCCGGCTAGATCAGAAAGATCTCGGACCAAGTAGCTGTGCTTGGTGATCGGGAGGGTGATCCCTACGATATCAGCTTCCTGAAAAGAGTCCTTTCCCAATAAATCCTGGACAACCTGCCCGGTAATAGCCACCAGGGGCACTGAATCCATGTGGGCGTTGGCAATGCCGGTGACCAGATTAGTGGCGCCAGGGCCTGAAGTCGCCAGACAAACACCAGGCTTACCCGTAGCGCGGGCATAGCCGTCAGCCGCATGGGCTGCCCCCTGCTCGTGCCGGCAAAGGATATGCCGAATGTCAGAAGAGTATAGGGCGTCATAAATAGGTAACACCACTCCACCGGGGTAGCCAAAAATAGTGTCCACTGCTTCTGCTTCTAAACTCTTGATTAAGATTTCTGCCCCGGATAGCTTCACACCGCACACCTCCATCATTAGTCCCTGATAATTGCCCCGGTGCTGGCCGAGGTCACATGACGGGCATAACGGGCTAGATAGCCCTTCTTAATCCTTGGCTCCGGAGATTGCCATTCCTTCAGGCGGGCAGAAATCTCAGCCTGGCTCAGGACCACATTCAGAGAATTATTCGGAATATCAATCTCAATTATATCCCCTTCCCTGATAATAGCAATCGTGCCGCCTTCCGCAGCCTCCGGAGAGATATGGCCGATCGATGCGCCCCGGGTAGCTCCGGAAAAACGCCCGTCGGTTAAAAGAGCCACGTCCTTATCCATACCTAAACCGGCGACAGTCGCGGTGGGGGTAAGCATTTCCCGCATCCCCGGCCCGCCCTTTGGTCCTTCATAGCGAATGACGATGACATCGCCCTTGTTAATTTTCTTTTCAGTTATAGCCTGCACCGCTTCTTCCTCTGACTCAAAAACCCGGGCCGGTCCGCTGTGTTTCAACATTTCCGGCGCAACCGCAGACTTTTTCACTACCGCCCCGTCCGGGGCCAGGTTGCCGCGTAAAACGGCAATGCCGCCGCTGGAGCTGTAGGGATCCTCCACGCTACGGATCACATCACGTCGGAAAACAATCTTACCACTTAGGTTATCACCGACGGTACCGGTAACTGTCCGGGCTTCTAAATTGATTAAGCCCTTTTGGGATAATTCCGCCATGACCGCCGGGATACCGCCTGCTTCGTCCAGATCCTGCATAAAAAAGGGGCCTGCCGGGCTCAATTTGCAAAGGTTTGGCGTCCGCTCACTGGTCATATTTACCAAGTCCAAGTTTATCTCCACACCCGCCTCTGTGGCAATGGCCGGTAGGTGAAGCACAGTATTGGTAGAACAGCCCAAGGCCATATCAACAGCAAGGCCATTATTGAAGGCTTCTCTAGTCATAATATCAGACGGGCAAATGTCCTCCTGCACCAGCTTCATAATTTGCATCCCGGCCATCTTGGCCAAGCGGCGCCGGGCAGCGGACACTGCCGGAATCGTACCGTTACCGGGCAAAGCCATCCCTAGCGCCTCGGTCAGGCAGTTCATTGAGTTAGCCGTAAACATTCCGGCACAAGAACCACAGCCGGGACATGCTGACTCCTCCACCTCGTGCAGTTCCTCCTCAGTCATGCTCCCGGCATATACTTTACCCACTGCTTCAAACAAATTGCTCAAAGATAGTTGCTGCCCATTATGGCGGCCGGCCAGCATCGGTCCGCCGCTAACCACGATAGCCGGGATATTTAACCTGGCTGCGGCCATCAACATTCCCGGCACAATCTTATCACAACTGGGAATCAGCACCAACCCGTCAAAGGGGTGGGCCTGGGCCATCACTTCAATGCTATCGGCGATCAATTCCCTGCTGGCCAAGGAGTATTTCATGCCGGTATGATTCATGGCAATGCCATCACAAACAGCTATTGCCGGAAATTCAATGGGGGTCCCACCGGCCAGGCGCACACCCGCCTTAACTGCTTCCGCAATATCATTGAGGTGCATATGACCCGGTACAATTTCATTATGCGAGTTTACTACACCAATTAAAGGAAGCTCCAGTTCCCGGTCAACATAACCCAACGCCTTAAAAAGCGAGCGATGGGGCGCTTTCTCAATTCCTTTTTTCATAGCGTCACTGCGCAAAGACCATCCCTCCTTAACTTGCCGTTCATCACGGCAGTATACTTAGTTTTTACAAAAAAATAGCCGGTTCTATGGCCGGCCCCGGTACGCCGTTTTTCAACGGCCACAACAACCTGTTGTTTCTTCGGGAAAGATCAGCGGGCCGTCAACCTTGGTCAATTCGCGGTAAACGGAGATTAGTTCCCGGGTCATTTTGCCCGGCCGGCCGTCAGCGATAATCCGGCCGTCAACCATTACGGTGGGAATAACCTCCGCGGCGGTACCGGTAAGGAAGCATTCATCCGCGTTATATACATCATGCAGAGTAAACACTTTTTCTTCTACAGCAATACCCTTTTCACGGGCCAAGTCCATCACAGTGTTGCGGGTAACTCCCTCCAGTATGCCAATATAGGTCGGAGGAGTGATCAGAACCCCTTTTTTTACTATAAAAATATTGTCACCGGTAGCCTCTGCCACATACCCCTCGGAGTTAAGCATAATCGCTTCCGGTACATCGGCCAGTTTGGCTTCCATTTTCGCGTAAATGTTGTTTAGATAGTTCAACGATTTCACCCGCGGGGTTACAGCAGTAGGAATGTTCCGGCGGGTGGAAACGGTAACTATAATCAGGCCCTTTTCATATAATTCTTCCGGGTAAAGCTGGATGGAAGCAGTGATACAGAATACGGTTGGTCTGATACATTTATTAGGATCCAGCCCCAGATCACCTTTGCCACGGGTTATCACCAGACGGATGTAGGCGTCATGCAGGTTATTTCGTCGCAGGGTCTCTAATACAACCTCTCGCATTTCATCAACAGACAGCGGAATCTCCACGTCAATGGTCTTAGCTGATTCATAGAGACGAACCAAATGCTCATCCAATTTAAAAACCCTGCCGTTATAAGCGCGGATTCCTTCAAAAACCCCGTCTCCATATAGCAAGCCATGGTCAAAAACGGAAATAACCGCTCTCTCCTCGGGCACATACTCCCCGTCAAGATAAATAATCAGGCCCATCAACAACTCCTCCGTCTAACATTAATAAAATGCAATTAAAGAAAAGCCCTATTTGGATAAAATTCTAACTCCGAATTCAACCATAAGGGTCTTTAAATTCTCATGTTATTTATAACTCCCCTCTAAAAAAATATTTCAAAAAAAATAAAACAACCTCTCGTCCCTGGTAGTTTTTTACAAACTGCCAGGGACGAGAGGTCAGAACCTTGCGCGTTACCACCCTGCTTGCTTCCGTATTAGCGGAAGCCCCTAATGTGCCTTAAAGACACTACGTTATAACGGACGTCTGACCCGGCCCGGCTTACTGGTAATATTTCAGCCGGCAACTCTGGGGTGATCTGAAGTAATGTATTCGAGGCGCCGGTTTTCAGCTCCCCCGGCTCTCTGCAGCCCAATACGCAGACTTCCTGTCCCCTTCACAGCCTTTTCAAAAATATAGCTTATAAAGCAGTATACAAAAAACCCAATAATGTGTCAAGAAGTTTTACTAGTTAATATATCTTTTACTTTCAGTTTTTTACACTTATTTACATTTAGACTATAAAACATTTATCCGGTAAAAGTCATAAACTGTACCTTAAATAAATATATAAATTATAACAAATTTACTATTAGCTAGGAGCCCTTTTTATGAGCGCTCTCAATAACTTTATTTTCCAGTCAGAAGAATTAAAGGAGTTTGTTGGTCTGGAATTTAAGCCTTCCATAGCTATTCTAGGTTCATTCAATGCCGGTAAGTCTACCTTGCTGAATAGGCTACTGGGAGAAAACATCAGCCCGGTAGGAGCACTTCCAACCACTGACTGCCTATTATACTTCAATTATGCGGACTCCTTCAGCGCAAAGTATACTGGAGCCAGGGGCAAGTATGTATTTAGCGATCGTGCCCGCCTAATCTCTTTCTTAGAGGGGCGGCAGCCCTCCGGCGGACGGGTGGATATTAAACTTCCGTCTCCGATTCTTAGAAAATGTCGCTTAATTGATACGCCCGGAATAGACGCGTTCTCTCATGAATCGATGCCTCTGGCTCAACAAGCAGCAAGTGAGGCCACCAGAATTATTTATCTTTTTCACCAGCGGGGCATAGAGAACTTTAGCCGTTTATTCCTGTATAAGCTCGCGTCAATCTGGAAGCACAAAAAGTTAGAAGATATATCCTTCTGGCTAAACTGCAGCCTGGGGGAATGCGACGGTACTTCACTTGAAGCAACACGGGCAGAGCTAAGAAAAATCTTTCTTAGCAAGGTCAGGCTAAATGCTATAAATACTTTAAGACCTGAAAATATCCAGTCAATGTGTCTATTTCTGGAAGTGGAACTTGCCCAGGATTATTTCCATAACCTCGCTAAAAAGTTAAAAAAAGTTGATCGCGAAATACCTGCCAGGCTAAAAAAAATCACCAAAATCAAAGATGATTCTCTTTTTTTATCTGAATTCTGGACGGCACGGGAAACAGCAAAAAAGCTTTTATCCGCAACTCAATCTTTTCATTCTATGCCGCTTATAGCAAAAGAAACAGAGGAACTAATAGAATCAATCAATTCCCTCAACGTAATTAAGATAGCCCGCAGTCTCGGTGTGCAGAGGTACCATTTAAAAGCAACGGGCCTCAAGGAAAGTAAAAAATTGATCCTGGCCCTGATTAACGAATTAATGCAGGAAAAGCAGTTGAATGGTTTGTTGGAACGCTCCAAGCTGAAGACCCTGTCCGGCGAAATTTCAAAAGAACGTTTTACAGTAATAGCAGCAGGAGGTTTCTCTACCGGCAAATCCACATTTTTCAATGCGTTAATGAAAGAAAAAATATTACTTACGGGTAGCGGACCGACAACCTCATCCATAACCCGAATTTCACATGGCAGTGACAAGATAGCCACTGTCCATCTGCCACTGCAAGTTACCTTGCCCATATATGAAAGTACCGGGGGGATAAATCTCCTTTGCCGCGAGGAACTGAACACGCTGGGAAAATGGCTTGCCAATGAAAATATCGTTAACTTGGAGGTCTGCCAAGATAGCCGCTACAGACAAGTGGATAGATATGAAATGATGGCGTTACTCAGCCAAACCAGGGATTTATTTGCCACGGGGGGTTCTGCCGGGAGTAACCGGGCGCCAGCTGTTTTTAAGCCTGTTTCCGACAAAGCAATAGCACGAAAAAAAGCACTCCAAATGGTCCGGCTTACGTTTAAGGATTCAGGAACGCAGAAATTTTGCCTATCCGACCCTGCCTCAGCTAAAGAGTTCAGGGAATTAACTAAACCTGATCACGCCTTCAGGATTGCAGGCATCAACATTGAACACCCCTCCGAGCTCCTTAAAACGGCAGATTTTATAGATACACCGGGGTTTGATTCGATCCAAAAACACTATTTCAGAGAAACCTTTGACAGCTTCCGGCAATGCGACGCCTATCTTGTCTTTCTAAATGCCAAGCATATCCTACATGATTTAGATAGAGAACATTTAAAGCTTATTTTATTACCTCAGACACTTGGTAACTTCAATAAATTTTTCTTCGTTATTAATTTCTCGGATACTCTGCCCCCTTCCCAACGGGAAACAGTGGCAAACTACGTCCGAAGAAACTTGACTAATCCGCCCGCTCCTGATATACAGGCCATACCAAACCCAAAGATATTTCTGATTTCCGCTCTGGGTGGACTCACCGGAACAGACCGTGGCATGGAGCTTTTATTAAAAAACATTGAAGAAGAGATCATGCGTTACCGGGGCTGGGATTTTTTCAGAAATAAACTGGATGAACTCTACACCATGCTTAATGATTTTTCGGAAAAGATTACTCGTGAATTATTTCAATATAATCTCGCAAACAGCAGAAGAAAAAATAGACTGCGCCAGGCATTAGATATACTCAGGGAGTCCCGTAGGAAAATAAAAAATATCAGGAGTACTATTTATAACCTCAGGAGGTCGTGAGTAAGTGGAAAACGCCAGATTGCTGGATGAACGGCTGCGCAAAATTATCCTTGAGGTTAGCAGCCATACCGGAAGGGAAATAAAAAAAAACTTGCTCCAGGATGTTGATGCAGGCGTTAACAAAGCAGTGCAAAAAAACCTTCAACAAGAAACTGTTAGAATACTTGCGCTACTAAAAAGCGCCATTGATAAATTATAACTGCAGGAGGGGTAAAATGGATATTAAACTGGAAAATATGAGCGGTGAAAGAAATGGCGATGTACTAATCCGGCAAATGTTGGCGGAAATCCTTACCGGCCTGAAAATTAAACTGGTGCAGCCCGTGCTGGAGGAAAATAATAAAATTGCCGGTCAGTTAAAAGATTTGCAGGAACAGGAGCAGAAAGATATAGCAGCCCTGAAAGAAAATCTAGCGGCACTAGACGTCCGGATGCAGCAACTACCTCTAGTCATCCTGACAGCCCTTAGGGATGCCATTAATCAAGTCGGTGAGGGCAACCAAAATGAAGATTGAGCCGGCTGATCAACGGGCTGAGATAGTCAGTGCACTGGCCTCAACAATCCAGGGAAAAATTATGATGCCGGCTGAGGAAAAGACAGCTACCCTTAAGGATGCCATTAATCAAGCGAATGAAAGGATCGATTACCTTGAACAAAAATTATTTACTCTAACCACCGCACACGGACGGACAAAGGCCATGACAATAGTATT
The DNA here is from genome assembly GCA_028702435.1 of Desulfotomaculaceae bacterium. Taxonomy (GTDB): domain Bacteria; phylum Bacillota; class Desulfotomaculia; order Desulfotomaculales; family Pelotomaculaceae; genus MVQL01. The sequence continues at coordinate 8,318 of JAQVOX010000005.1, forward strand.
AGTTTTAGGTCTGTTGATCTTATTTTCCGTTCAGATGATTTACTTTTAAAAAGTCTATTCTTTTTTAATCCCCCGGCCGGACTTCATTAAAGTGTAAACAAAAGTAGTCGCTGCTAAAATAACCAGTACCTTGATAATAAAATTGGTCTTCTCGGATTTAAAACCCTCTTTTTCTTTTCTAATTTCCACTACAGGGTCTAGTCTTAAGTCATAATAATTACCTTGATTCTCCATCTTATACTGTAGGTTCTCAAGTTTTACCATTTTCTCTTCATGCTTTGACATACTGGTCATAAAGCTTACCATCTGAATACCGAGGAAAGCTAAGGCAAATAAAATAAGCAACAGTCGGGAAAAACGAGAGTTAGTCATAACGTCTCCTTTTACAGATTAATGGGAATATACTTCAAACTTACTGTAGAAAATTCAGGTTTTTTTTGGAGTTTAATACATATAATTTCCATTAAAATTTAATCACTCATTCTATTCAGCAAGAATCTCAAAATCCCTTCTGCTATTACCATATAAACTAAGGAGTGTTATATGGAATATTTAATAGAAAATATGACTACTCAACTTCGCTGGATAAAAAATTGCCAAATTCTTAGCCCGGGCCATGCTGCAGACGGTGCGATTAAAAAGTATCCTAACCAGGGCTGGATCAATCCCTATTTTGCTAATTTTGCGGCAACAGCTATGTTGGAAGCCCCTGTGAACTACCCTTTGGTCAAGCGCTATTTAAACTGGTATCTCCGCCATCTTGAAAACAACGGAACCATCCTCGACTATCACTATGACGATCAATTACTATTCAAAACAGCCGGACCGGATTCAGAAGACTCTTATGCCGGCACTTATCTCTCCCTGGCCAGCTCATACCATTACCGGACCGGGCAAACAGACTGGGTTAGGAAAAACCTCCCCCGCTTAAAAAAAATAGCCGGGGTGATCATAAACCTGATGGACCGGGACGGTCTTACCTTTGCCCTGGCCGGCTACCATGTGAAATATCTCATGGACAACTGCGAAGCCTACCGGGGTTTAAAGGATTTCGCTAATCTTCTGCATTCGATCGGCGACCAGGATGCGGCTGTCTATCAATCTAAAGCCGGTGCTATTGCCGCTGGTATTGAAAAAATGCTCTGGAACCCGCGTACCAGGTGCTACCATGCCAGCAAAACAGGCTGGTTCAGAAACCGAATCCGCCTAAGAAAATTTTATCCGGACGCAGCCTGTCAGGTTTTTCCTGTGCTATATGGATTGCTCAAGCCTGGTTCAAAGCGGGCAGACAGCCTTTATAACTTATTTAACAATTTCCAGCCAGATTGGGTTATTATTAAGCCACCGGATTTTCCATGGATGCTTCTGGGTTATTACGCCTGCCTGCACGGTGATTTCAAACGCGCGCTTGAGAAAATTAAGCAAGCTAACAAAGTCTATATCGAACCGCAGTCAGGGAACTGGTACTGTGCCGAGGCAGCCTTTTACGTCTTGACCTGTGTAAAATTAATTATGTCCAAATAAATGGCTTAAATTGTATATACATTTATACTATTCCCCGGACCTAAGCCGGGCATAATATGAAAACTATGATGAGTGGTGGTGAAAAAAATAATTAATCCGAAACCCCATCCAGAAATGCCGGAAGCTATTATCGGGAACTCAAAAATGCTGGCCTCGATCAGAGACAATGGAGAGATTTACAAGCTTTTTTGGCCACAAATTGATTATGGCCAGCACCTTGGACACTTCTGGCCGGGGATCAGGCTGTCCTTGCCGGAAGGACAAAGTTTCACTAAGTGGTTCCACCTAAATATATGGAGGTCTACGCAACGCTACCTGGAGGATACCAATATATTTGAAACGGAAATGTCCAGCCAGACTCATAATCTTAAAGCGGTCCAACATGATTTCATTCTTCCAGACCGGGACATCCTGGTTAGACACTATATATTAACAAATAGCGGCAAGAAACCCGAAAAGCTTACATTTATGGTCTATTGCGCCTTTGAAATTGAGGAATCCACTCTGTACGACGACGCTCAAATCGATTTTTCAAATAATTCCCTCACCTTTTCCCGGAGAAATATCTATCTGGCTTTAACCGGGGCTGGTTATCCCTTGAGCGGCTACCAATGTGGCAGGCGAGGCACCCACTCCGACCCTTTTCAGGATGCCTCCAGAGGTGTGCTCCGGGGTGGCAGTGACAATATCCGGCATAGTTCCGGAAGCCTGGACTGGGACATGGGTGAACTAAAACCGGGAGAATCAAAGAGCCTAACCCTTTACCTGGCAGCAGGTTCAGGGCAGGAAATAGTAAGAGCACTACTCGCTGAGGCCACTGCCAAAAAAGGTTGCGACTGGCTGGAACATACGAAACAGTACTGGTACAATTGGCTCGGGAAAGGAATGGCAAAGGCAAGCGAAAATGTGGACAACAGAGCGTTCCACCGGTCACTTTTGGCCATGAAGCTAATGTCAAACAAGGAAACAGGCGCATCAATCGCCGCACCGGAGTTTGATCCTTACTATCTGATGTGCGGCGGCTATGGTTACTGCTGGCCACGTGACGCTGTTTATGTTGCCGCTGCTTTCGATGAAGCTGGTTATCATCGTGTCGCCGCAAAATTTTACGATTTTACCTGCTTAGTCCAGAGAAAAGAAGGTGGCTGGGAACAGCGCTATTTCACGGACGGCTCGGTGGCGCCGAGTTGGGGCAAGCAAATTGACCAGATCGGTGCTGTATTATGGGGTTACGGTCACCACTACGGGCTCACCGGAGATAATGATTTTCTGGACCGGATCTGGACCTCCCTGGACCTGGGAGCAAGTTTCCTCACTAATAACCTGGAAACAAACGGCCTCCCTGTCCCCAGCTTTGACCCGTGGGAAGATGAATACGGCCAGGGCACTTATTCCGCGACAGCGGTATACGGTGGCCTGGTGGCAGCGAGCGAAATTGCATTGATAAAAGGTAACAAAGAAGCCGCGGAAAGGTGGCGCCTGGCAGCTGAAACAGTTAGAGAAGGTATACTGAATAACCAGTGGTCACCCAGACACAATAGATTCCTGCGCGGCGTCAACAGAAGGGTTCACCAGGATACTTACAATCATGCCGCTTATGAAGGAAAAAAAACCTTCACCGGTACCGATCCCGCCGGTATTTACCCGACCTACTGGGTTGGAGAAGATGAACGGGTGGACTCAGCCCTATTAGGACTCGCCTTTCCATTCCGGGTACTAGAACCAAATGATGAAAAGCTGCAAGCCACCGTTCAGGCCATTGAAGAACAGCTATGGAACAACAACACCGGTGGCCTGCATCGCTATACCGGTGATAGTTACCGGGGTGGAAACCCCTGGCTGATTACCACCTTTTGGTTGGCGATCTATTACTGCATGTCCGGAAAGCGTGACCGGGCCGAAGTACTCTACCGCTGGTGTCTGGCGCAGGCAAACCGTCATTTGCTTCTTCCCGAGCAGATCGACAAAAACCGTGGCGGTCCAGTCTGGGTAATGCCCCTGAACTGGTCTCATGCCATGCTCGTGCTGGCCAGACTGGCGCTAGAGGACCATTTGAGTATTATTAAACCGGCAAATCAAACCACCAGCTAGGTTGGTGGTTTAATTGTGTTCATCATGAAATTTTACTAAGCGCGGCATTTAAATTAACTTTGAACAAGGTCATCCAGCGTTTCAAACGAATATCCCTGTGCCTTTGCATCTTTTATAATACGGTCCATCGCCCCCGCAGTATCTTTAGAAACTGCATGGAGCAGGATCAAGGCGCCATTATGCAAATTATCCATTACCGACTGGTAAGCTTCCTGCGAGCCGCCCGGCATCGGAACCCAATCTACCATCGCTAGACTCCAAAGTATATTATAATAACCCAATTCTTTAGTCACTGCCAGGGTGCGCTCACTATATTCGCCTTTAGGTGGGCGAAGGTACTTCATTCCTTTATTGCCGGTTATTTTCTCGAACTCTTGCTCAACGATCTGAAGCTCCCTAATAATTTGTTCATCAGATATGTCCGGTAGACTTGGATGGGTGTCGGTATGATTGCACACCAGATGCCCTTCATTTACTATTCGTTTGATCAGTTCAGGCTGGGACTTCAAGTAATGCCCGGTGACAAAAAAGGCAGCTTTTACATTGTTGGCTTTAAGGGTATCTAAAATCCCGTTGGTGTACCCATTTTCATAACCGTTATCGAAGGTCAAGTATACTACCTTTTGCTCAGGGCTACCAACCCAATATGCGCCGTATTTGCTAAGTTCGGTGCTAATTGAAGTGGGCATCTCCGGCTGTAGGTGCTGACTATTACGCTTTAGCCCCCAGCCGCGCTTAATGTTGGACAATTGGCTCACTGTGGTCGTGGTGGACGGCTCACCCGCAGTAGTTATTTTGGTTGCAGGTTTTTCTATAACTTGCGTCATGCTGCCCGCTCCAACCTCATTAGCGTTTGCTCCCAAGGCTGGGGTACCGGATACCTCAGACACCTCACTACCTTGCTTGTCTGCTATGGCTTTTTCACCATCCTGGCTGTCCGGCGCCGCCATATTGGGGTAAGTTTCCCCAGGACCACCCGTCCGAGCTGTTCCCAGCTGGTTTTGCCAAACATACCCGGACATAACATACCCGGACACACCTAGCAATAAAACAACGGCCGCCAGGACAATAACCTTTCTGTTTTTTAATTTTTCTAGTTGTTTTTTCATCATTGCCCCCCTGAATGTACTTGAGACATTATTATAATTGACGGATCGCTGGATTATTATCCTTTCCCTAAAAAGCTCCTGCTGACAAGATTCAACAAAAACTAATCATATCCTTTTGAAAAGGTTTACGTATTATATTATTCAGGGGGTAAATGTTTTCCGGCGCCAAGCACCGGAGAAAAAACCAGGCAATTTAGCCGGGAAAAAGTGCATCAACAAATTCTTTGGCATTAAAAGGTCGGAGGTCCCCGGGTTCTTCCCCAATACCAATCAGTTTAACCGGGATACTTAAGGCTTGGTTCACTCCTATTACCACTCCGCCCCGGGCACTCCCGTCCAGCTTGGTCAGGGCAATCCCGGTTACACCTGCCGCCGCACTAAACTGCTGGGCCTGGTTGATGGCATTCTGGCCAGTGGTAGCATCCAGCACCAGTAAAACTTCATGGGGCGCCCCAGGCATTTCACGATCCAGCACCCTGCTAATCTTTCTTAATTCTTCCATTAAGTTGCTTTTTGTATGCAGCCTGCCGGCAGTATCTATAAGTAAGACGTCTGCCCGGCGCGCTCTCGCGGCCTGAAGGGAGTCAAAAGCAACAGCGGCCGGATCAGCTCCTTCCTGGTGTTTGATCAGTTCCACTCCTACGCGGTTGGCCCAGGACTCCAGTTGTTCTATAGCAGCTGCCCGAAAAGTGTCCGCGGCACCCAAAATAACTTTTTTTCCCTCAGATTTCAACAAGTAAGCTAACTTCCCGATGGTAGTGGTTTTACCCACCCCATTGACACCCAGTACTACAATTACTGTTGGAGCTTCACGATTAAAATTAATCGACGACCGGCCATCGTCTAGCATAATGCCGATTTGCTCTTTCAAAATCGCTTTGAGTTCCCCGGCGTCTGCCACACGGCGCTCCCTGACCACACGCCGGGCCACCTCCACTAGTTCAAGGGCGGTGTTTACCCCTACGTCAGCCTGAATCAGCAATTCCTCCAACTCTTCGTAAAGTTCTTCATCGATAGACTTGTGGCGGTGCACTAGGTGATCAATCTTTTCAACTAAACCACGGCGGGTTTTGGTCAGGCTTTCTTGCAAACGGTTAAAGAAACCCATCGACTCATTATAGCCTCCCTTATTAGCAAATACTGCGTTATATTATCGGGTAATATGTATCTGCCTTTACTTATTACATAGCCGTACCAGGGCCATCTTGGCTGCCTTTTGTTCCGATTCTTTTTTAGAACGACCGGCTCCGGTACCAACCACCTTACCCTGGTATACTACACCGGCGGTAAAAGTCTTATCATGATCCGGACCCTCTTCCTTGATAATTATATACGAAACAGGCCCTAGGCCACGCTGTTGCACCATCTCTTGCAGCACTGTCTTATAATCCTGATCCAACCGGCCCTCCAGAACATCATCAATAACCGGAGCCAAAAACCGGATTGCTAATTCAGCAGCACGGGCCAGTCCCTGATCTAGATAAATCGCCCCCAGCAAAGCCTCAAAAGCATCGGCTAGAATAGATGGGCGCTCCCTGCCACCGGAACCTTCCTCACCCTTGCCCATACTGAGACATAAGCCGAGCTTAAGTTCGTCGGCAACTTTGGCGAGGGATGACTCGCATACAACTGCAGCCCGGAATTTAGTTAATTCACCTTCACCCCAGTTAGGGTTATTCCGGTACAGAAAGTCACTAACCACCAGTTCCAGCACAGCATCACCTAAAAACTCCAGACGCTGGTTGTTTACCAATCCGGTCTGGCGCTTTTCACTGACAAAAGAACTATGAGTAAGGGCCTGGGACAGCAGGCTGTCGTCGCGCCAGTCGACACCAAGCTGCTTTCTCAACCGGAACCTGTACTCCCCCGTTTTGGACACGACATCACCCCTAAACCCCGGTAAGATTAGCTATTTAATAATGCCGTTTAAACAGCAGCGTAGCATTATGCCCACCAAATCCAAAAGAATTGGAAAGCGCTACGTTAACTTTAGCCTCTCTAGCTACATTGGGAACAAAGTCCAGATCGCACTCATCATCAGGATATTCATAATTGATCGTAGGCGGGATAACCCCACGGGTTATAGCCATCACACAAACAGTAGACTCCAGGCCACCGGCAGCGCCCAGCAGGTGGCCGGTCATAGACTTGGTTGAACTGACGGCCAGCTTGTTGGCATGTGCCCCAAAGACTTTTTTGATGGCACTTACTTCAGCCTTATCCCCAATCGGTGTAGAAGTTGCGTGAGCGTTAATATAGTCTACCTCTTCCGGTGCGATCCCGGCATCTTTGAGCGCACCAAGCATTGAATTCACTGCCCCGTGCCCTTCGGGATCAGGAGCAGTAATATGGTAGGCATCACATGAGCTGCCGTACCCGGCAATCTCAGCATAAACCCGCGCGCCCCGGCTCAGGGCATGTTCCATCGTTTCCAGAACTAAAACCGCAGCTCCCTCACTGGATACAAAACCATCCCGCCGGGCGTCAAAAGGCCTGCTCGCTTTTTCCGGCTCATCGTTACTAGTTGACATGGCCTTCATCGAACAAAAACCAGCCATCGCCAGCGGGGTAAGCGGCGCTTCCGTTCCTCCGGAAATCATTACATCCGCATAGCCCCACTGCAGCATTCTAAACGCATCTCCCAGCGCATTGGAACTGGAGGCACACGCCGAAACGCTGGTGACATTAGGACCAAACAGGCGGTAACTTATCGCTACCTGTCCGGCTCCCATATTGGCAATCATCATCGGTACGAAAAAAGGGCTGACCCGCCCCGGGCCCTTCTCCGCTAAAACCCTTGCCTGCTCCTCCAGGGTTTCCATACCGCCTATTCCCGAACCGAGAATTACTCCAATCCGGTTCCTGTCCTCTGCTTCCAGATCAAGTCCCGCATCTGCAAGGGCCATACCGGTAGCAGCTACCGCAAATTGAGTAAAGCGGTCCATGCGCCGAGCTTCTTTTTTGTCTATATATTTAGTATGTTCAAAATCAACAACTTCACCGGCAATTTTAGTGCTATGGTTAGCTGGGTCAAACCTGGTTACCCGCCTGATCCCGGAAATTCCCCCGGTAAGAGAAGACCAGAATCTTTCCAGACCGGTACCCACCGGAGAGATAATCCCCAAACCGGTAATTACAACCCGCTTTTGCAACAACATTCCTCCTCCTTCTTCAAAAAAGTCCCGTGGTTTCCCCCGGGACTTGCAGTCTGACGAAAAATTATTGGCGCTCCTGAATGTATCTAACAGCCTCGCCTACGGTACGTATTTTTTCCGCATCCTCATCAGGAATTTCCAGGTCGAATTCTTCTTCTAAAGCCATGACCAGTTCAACAATATCTAAAGAGTCGGCTCCCAGGTTATCGACAAAGGACGCCTCCATTTGAACCTCCTCTTCTTCTACACCTAATTGATCAACAATGATGGACTTAACTTTGTCAGCTATCAACATAGCGAACACTCACCCCCTTTCGGTACTTTAACCAAAACAGCTTCTGTTACATACATACTATTCCGCCATCTATGTTTATGGTCTGTCCCGTTATGTATCCAGCCGCTTCTGAGGCCAGATAAACTACCAATCCGGCGACCTCTTCCGGACTGCCGAACCTTTTCAAGGGAACCTGGGCCAACATATTTTCCCTGACGTTTTCCGGCAGTAACCTGGTCATATCCGTATCAATTACCCCCGGAGCTATAGCGTTTACGGTTATATTACGGGAACCGAGCTCCTTTGCCATCGCCCTCGTCAGTCCGATCAATCCGGCTTTAGCAGCGCTATAATTAGCCTGCCCGCTGTTCCCGGTAATACCAACCACTGAACTAATATTAATGATGCGCCCGAAATGATTTCTAAACATACTCCGCCCGGCAAATTTGATACAGTTAAAGGCACCCTTAAGGTTAGCGCCAATAACAGCATCCCAATCCTCGTCCTTCATTCTAAAGATCAGATTGTCTCTAGTAATACCGGCATTATTGACTAGAATGTCTACTTTCCCAAATTCAGCCTGGGCCGCCTTAACCATAGACTCGGCCTCTGCCGGGTCGGCTACATTAGCCTTATAAACCAGGGCTCGCCCGCCGGCGCCTTGAATGGCCTCCGACACTTCACCTGCCGCATCTGCCCCGCTGTTGTAATTCACCAATACAGCAGCCCCTTCCTTTGCTAGAGCAAAAGCGATGGCTCGACCGATACCCCTGGATGAACCGGTAACAATAGCAGCCTTGCCGTTAAGAACCATTTTAGCTAACCTCCCTGACAAGTGCAAGGAATTTTTCCAAAGATGCTCTATCTTCTATGTTGCCTACCTTTATTTCCCGGCTGATTTTCTTCACTAGCCCACACAGGACCTTGCCGGGACCAACTTCAATGATGGCGGTGACACCGGATTGGATTAACAGCCGGATGCTTTCTTCCCAACGCACCGGGCTATAGACCTGACGAATCAACAATTCCCTTATTTCCGTTCCGGTGTGAGCAAATTCTGCAGTAACATTGGACACCACCGGTATGGTTGGTTCAGCTATAGATATTCGCTCCAGATCTACGGACAGTCTGTCCCCGGCCGGCTTCATCATACTGGAGTGAAATGGGGCGCTGACCGGTAAAGTAATAAACCGCTTCGCTCCAGACTCTTTAGCGAGTCGCTTGGCCGCTTCCAGCCCGGCATTATCGCCCGCTACCACTACTTGGCCGGGACAATTAAGATTAACCGCCTCGATGATCCCAAAATCTGAGGCATTACGACACAACTCCTGAACACGCTCACCGGAAAGCCCCATCACCGCAGCCATACCGCCTGCTCCGAGAGGAACAGCCTCCTGCATGTACTGCCCGCGCCCGCGAACCAGCCGCACCGCATCTGCAAGTGGAATCGAACCGGCCGCTACTAAGGCAGTATACTCACCCAGACTATGTCCGGCCACAGCAGACGGGGGTAGGGCACCGGCCTGTCTCAATACTTCCAAACAGGCCACACTTGTAGTCAATACAGCAGGCTGAGTGTTTATAGTTTTATTTAACTCCTCTTCCCGTCCGGAAAAACACATTTCGGAAATGGAAAACCCCAGGATTTCGTCAGCGTTATCAAACACAGCGCGGGCCTCCGGGTAGTTTTCATAAAACTCCCGCCCCATCCCAATGTACTGGGAACCCTGGCCGGGAAAGACAAAAGCAACGCTCACGGTTTTTTCACCACCAACTTACTCAAATTATTCATAACCAGATCAGCCTCTTCAACCAATTCCATAATAATTTCCCGTGCAGTTTGTACTTTGCCAACCATAGCGCAAACCTGCCCAGCCATCACTGTACCGTTGTCAACATCACCATCAACCATGGTCGCCCTGAGACTACCCATACCCAACTTTTCCAGCTCTTCAGCAGGAACCCCATTTTTCTCCATAACTTTAAATTTCCTGGTCAATTTATTACGCAGGGATCGTACCGGATGCCCAAGTGAGGCGCCGGTAATAGTCGTGTCCCGATCTTTCGCATTTATTATCGCTTCTTTAACCCGGGGGTGAATCGTGCATTCCTCCGCACACATAAAGCGGGTGCCCATCTGCACACCAACCGCACCCAGTGCTAAGGCTGCCATGAATCCCCGACCATCAAAAACACCTCCGGCGGCTATAACTGGAATGCTAACCCCATCCACCACCTGAGGAACCATAGCCATAGTAGTAATATCTCCGATATGCCCCCCGGATTCCATGCCCTCAGCAATTAATGCGTCCACTCCGGTGCGGGCAAGTCTCTTCGCCAGCGCTACGGAGGATACAACCGGAATAATTTTTGTTCCTACCTCTCGTAATCCGGGCACGTACTTGCCTGGATTACCTGCTCCAGTGGTGATCACCGCCACAGGCTCTTCCTTAAGCAAAGTCATAATTTCTTCTAGGAATGGTGAAAGAAGCATTACATTGACACCGAAAGGTTTTTTCGTTAACTGCCTGGCTTGACGAATCTGTTTCCTAAGCCAATCAGCCGGTGCAGAGCCTGATCCAATAATGCCTAGTCCCCCTGCCTCGGATACAGCAGCGGCCAGTTCGGCAGTAGATACCCAGGCCATGCCGCCCTGAATAATCGGATAATCTATATTAAGCAAGTCACATAATGCGGTACGGAACAATACCTCCCGCCCCCTGTACGATATATTCTATAATTCCAAAGAAAAAAATACCATAAAAAATATTAAAAGTAAAGCGCTACCATTTACCACTTAATAACTACTGCCCCCCAGGTCAGTCCAGCACCAAAACCTACCATTACCACATAGTCGCCGCTTTTGATCCTACCGTCCCGCACAGCTTCATCCAGAGCCAACGGGATTGAGGCCGTCGACGTGTTACCATATCGATTGACGTTAACCATTACTTTTTCCATGGGTATACCCAGCCTCCTGGCAGCGGGTTCAATAATCCGGATATTTGCCTGGTGTGGAATAAAAAAGTCTATGTCTGATTTGTCAAGCCCGGCCGCAGCCAGTACCTCCTCTGCCGCTTCCCCCATTACTCTGACGGCAAATTTAAAAACTTCCCGGCCATTCATCTGGAGGAAATGAAGCCTGCCGTCTAAGGTTTCCCTGGTAGCAGGATTCCTGGAGCCACCGGCTGGAATAAGCAAGTGAGGGCCACCGGCGCCGTCCGAATAGAGTTTAAAAGCCAGAATACCGCTGCCTTCCGGCACCGTTCTTAGAACCACCGCCCCGGCGCCATCGCCAAAAAGCACACAGGTGCTGCGATCTTCCCAGTTAAGCATCTTGGATAACGTTTCAGCGCCAATAACCAGCACTGTACGGCAGCTACCGGCGGCAATAAACTGGCTACCAACAGTAAGCGCATGGACAAAACCGGTGCACCCTGCCGCCAGATCGAAAGCACCTGCACTTTTCTTGATCCCTAGCCGTTCCTGCACCATGCAGGCGGTGGCAGGCATCAACATATCCGGAGTGTTTGTGGCAACAATAACTAGATCTACCTCTTCCGGGTTTATCCCGGCATTGGTCAGTGCCCGCCCGGCTGCAACTGTAGCCAGGTCCGAGGTAGCCTGCTCAGGGCCGGTAAGCCGCCTTTCATTGATCCCGGTTCTGGAAAAAATCCATTCACTAGTGGTGTCTACCATATGTTCTAACTCAGCATTGGTTAAGATCCTGTCCGGCACACAAACTCCGACCCCTACAATTCCCGCGTTAAGCACTTCCCTGCGCATCGGTACAACCAACCTCTTTCTTTTCAGCAATCCTAATACTTTCCCTGATCGCGCTTACCAAATTATTATCAACTGCCTCTTTTGCCACTCTTATTGCATTTTTAATTGCCTTAGCTGTAGACCGGCCATGGCAAACCACCGATACCCCGTTAACTCCAAGCAACGGGGCACCACCATACTCTGCATATTCAATCCGCTTTTGAATTCCTTCTAAAGCAACTCCAGTCATTGTGCCACCGGCATTGAGCGATAATAGGCTTTTCGCAACTTCCTCCTTCATAATCTTAAACAAAAATTCGGCTAATCCTTCTCCCGCCTTTAAAAGAATATTTCCGACAAAACCGTCACACACCAAAACATCAACTACACTACGGTAAATATCTCTTCCTTCCACATTTCCAATAAAATTAATTCCGGCATTAGCCAGCAAAGGAAACGCCGCAAGTGTTACTTCATCCCCCTTTGTTTCTTCTTCCCCATTGCTCAGCAAGCCAACCTTTGGGTTGGCAACGCCGAGAATTTGCCTAGCATAGAGGGAACCCATCATGCCAAATTGAAGCAGGTTATGTGGCTTACAGTCTACATTAGCTCCAATATCCAGCAGCAAGGTAAAGCCATCTTCTCCCGGCAGAACAATAGCTATAGCCGGGCGGTCGATACCTTTAATTCTACCCAAGCTCAGCAATGCAGACGTCATAGAAGCACCGGTACTCCCGGCAGAAACAACGGCCTGGGCGGCACCATCCTTTACCAGTTGGGTAGCTTTAACGATGGATGAATTTTTCTTGCGACGAACAGCGACCGCCGGATGATCCCTCATTTCAATAACTTCAGGAGCATGAACAACTCTTACCAGGTCACCGGCGTCGTATTTATCCAGCTCAGCATAAACCTGTTCTTCGTCACCAACCAGATCAATAGCCAGTCCGTATTCCTCGACCGCCTGAAGTGCTCCTTTAATAATTTCAACAGGGGCAAAATCACCGCCCATCACATCCACAGCAATTCTCACTGCGATACTTCCTTTGTTTGGTTTTGTAATGTACTAGCCAGCACTTTTTTTGCCATATACCAGTTGCTAAAGGCAGGGAAACAATATTAGTATCAAGTGCTAAAAATAGTATAATGTACTAAATGCGTATTGACAAGTTAATGGAAAAAAAATAAGCTTATGGTTTAAATACCGAAGCTTATTTAACAACATATGCTGTTTTTCTTATTCTTTCGCCACGACTTCTCTGGTATTATAATACCCACACTCCGGACATAAGTGGTGAGGCATAATCATGGCACGGCATTGCGGACAATTTACCAGTGCCGGCGCTTCCAGTTTCATATTAGCCGCACGCCGTTGTCTACCGCGTTGTTTGGAAGATCTCCTTTTTGGTACACCCATTGTTAACACACCTGGTTTCTGAACCTAAACTATTCTGACTGTTTAGATTCCTTTTCCGCTGACTAAACGGAATGCAGTATCACAGGTTTGCTGGCTGCAAGCTTACGCCTACATTCCGGGTGGTAATAAACCGCCACATTGAGGTGAGCTACCCGAAAGAGAAGTTCCCGCCACCTGTGCTATTTTTCCCTGAGCGCCTGTTTTTACCGTTAACTTCTTGACGCTGCATAGGATGAAACTGCCAAGAAACCTTTTCCTTCCCTTATTATTTTACCTGACCGGCATAAATTATCTACCCTCTTTATATCTTCAATGTAGGATTTTCATAAACACCTTCGTCTATTTTACTTACTGGTTTGCGACCTTTACGACTAAACGCGGAATGACGGTAGTAAAGAACCCTTTTCCCGCAGGGAACTATTACTGCTAAGAATTTGTTTTCTTCAAAAGCGCCTGCAAGACACTTAAACGTGGGTCAATATCTTCATTTTCACAGTCACACCGGCCTTTATTTAAATTGCAGCCACACTTGGTACAAAGACCCAGGCAGTCTTCACTGCAAATCGACTTCATCGGCAGCGACAGGATAATGCTCTTGATCACCTCAGGAGTAATATCAATAACATCACCACTGTATGACACTACCTCACCATTGTTTGGTATATGAGCATAGCTTTCTTTAACCGGAGATTTAAAAAAGTAGTTAAAAGGCTCCAGACAACGATCACAAGTGGGCTTAAGACTACCAGATACATCTCCCTCTAAAATTATGCTCGAACCGGTGTTACTAACAAGTAGATTGACTTTAACTGGAGCAGAAAAATGCCACATTCTGCCTTGCAGTTCGAACAAAGAAATTTCTTCCTGCAATTCTAAGCGGATAAATTCGCCCGGCATCCTTTTCAACATTTCAACATCCAGTCGCAACACAGCTTACCACCTCACAACACAAGAAATTATATAAAAGATATTGTGGCTTTGTCAAGATTTTTCCTGCCTTTAGCGAAAAACCATTATTTTATAACTTCTCCCGTCAATAAATATTTTAAGGAATCGCCGCGATGACCTGCGACGTGTTTTCTGGACATCCAAGAATGATTATTGCTTGCAAACGGGTTTCAGGAGAGCCAATTATGTCTGTAGTGATACTTTGTATACTATGCAAGTGTTTTATTATAAAAACATATCTATATGAATCATCTAATAAATTAAAAATAGAAGTGATAGTGTTGATGTATTTGGGGGAGAACTGATGATAAAAAAGAAAGGATATCTTCACAAACTACCGGGCCAATCAAAAGACTATTATAGATTATTATGGACAATTTTAGTGATTCTCTTTGTAATTTCAATGATGTTCCAGCCGAGCATAGCTTTTGAAGGTGCTGTTATGGGGTTAAAAACCTGGTGGAACATCGTTTTCCCTTCGCTTTTGCCTTTTTTTATCGCATCAGAAATGTTAATGAGCTTCGGAGTGGTTCACTTTATGGGTGTACTGCTTGAGCCAGTGATGCGCCCTTTATTTAACATTCCAGGGACTGGCTCTTTTGTAATGGCCGTTGGTTATAGTAGCGGATATCCGATCGCAGCTATGGTTACTTCTAAGCTCCGTTTACAAGGATTATGTACACGAGTTGAAGCCGAGAGGATGGTTTCCATGTGTAACAACTCCAGCCCTCTTTTTATGCTGGTGGCAGTTGCCGTAGGCATGTTTCATAATCCTGCTCTGGGTTGGATTATTGCCGGGGCACACTATTTGTCCAACCTCACCCTTGGATT
Source organism: Desulfotomaculaceae bacterium (assembly GCA_028702435.1). GTDB lineage: Bacteria > Bacillota > Desulfotomaculia > Desulfotomaculales > Pelotomaculaceae > MVQL01. The sequence continues at coordinate 23,432 of JAQVOX010000005.1, forward strand.
TGCCCTGCGCTTTTATGCGCGCCACGATACTGAGCACATCCCCGGACCGCCACCTCGCAGCAAAGGCTTGATTAGCCATGCCGTTTCACAGGCGCTGCAAGTACAACGTAGAGACAACCGTCCGCTGGGGAAAATAATGGGGGACGCAGTGCGTAACGCTGTGACAAACCTGCTCAATATAGGTGGCTTCATTATCCTTTTCGCGGTAATCATCAGACTGTTGACTAACGCCGGCTGCATTGGCGCTATGGCCGGCTGGCTGAGTATTTTTCTCCTCCCGCTTGGATTTTCCCCAGAGATCCTCCCCGCCTTGGCCAGCGGGTTTTTCGAAATGGCGATCGGCTCGCAAGTGACCAGTGAGACTGCAGTCCCGCTGCTCCAACAGGTAGTCGCCGTGGGGATGATCCTGGCCTGGAGCGGCCTGTCCGTACACGCTCAGGTAGCCGGTATGATTAGCGAAACGGATATCCGGATGACACCCTTTATTATCAGCCGCGTGGCGCATAGTCTTCTAGCCGGCCTCTACACCTACATTATTTTCCAATATTACAGCCCGCTTGAGCCAGCCGCAACCGCAACTGCTACCGCCGTAGAGTGTCAAAATCTTAGCTTTACCTACCTTAATTTGCAAATATTCGGTTTTTTTATAATATCCCTGATAACGATAATATCACTGGGAATAATTCTTCATCTTGCCGGCAGGGTCAGACTGTTTGGCTTCAGGTTTAAGTAATTTTACGAGCATCCTGAACCTCGTTGGGGAAATAATGCTTAAAAATTCTAACTAACCATGGGACGTGCTTAGAAGCGTCCTGTAAACTGAGCAAAGAGTACAATTATTCCCAGCAACAGTACATAGACGGAAAAAACTTTTAATGAACCTCTTTTTATGATTGAAAACATCCACTTGACAGCCAAATATCCAAAAACACCTGCCATTACGGTACCAATAAACAATGAAGACAAGGGCATTGATTCCATTTGCCCCTGATAAAGGCTATAGCTTTGTAAAAGTACTGCTCCGGCAACGGCTGGGATTGAAAGTAAAAATGAAAAATAAGCGGCAGTATCCTTATTTACTTTGCGGATCAAGGCAGCAGCAATGGTTAAACCGGACCGCGAAATAGCCGGCAATATTGCCACTGCTTGAAAGGTCCCGATGATCAAAACATCAGTATTACTGATGTCATTAACATTCTTAAATCCTTTTCCCTTAAGGTTATCAGAATACCAGAGGATCAACCCGGTGGCAATGAACTCCCAGCCAATGGTCACACCAGTTCTAGAAATTTCCTCGAAGAAATCCCGGAAAGTCAGTCCAACTACAATAGCTGGTATTGTTCCCAGAATCAATAAAATACTGAGCCTACTAAGTGGTCTTCTGACGATGGCAAGCAAATCAGTCCAATAGATAATTACCAAAGCAATTAGAGTACCCAAATGCAACATTGTGTCTAAAAATAAACCGGCTTCATCCAGTCCAAAAAAATGCCGACCTAAAAATAAGTGTCCCGTGCTGCTGACCGGCAGAAATTCAGTCAGTCCCTGAATGGCTCCCAAAATTGCCGCTTCCAACCAACCCATAGCGCTTACACCTCGGTTAATAATATTACTATATTATCATATAATCTGAACTTCTAAAGTTATTTTTTTCTATATCCCATGACTCACGATAAATAAAAGCTCAGGTCAATTGGGGTTTTACGATCAGCGTACATAGATAAAACAGGGCAGCAAACAAAACAATGGTAGCGCCGGTGGCAGTCGACCAGTAATACGACATTAGCAGTCCCGCTATACCTGAAATCAGGGTGATCATTATGGAGAACACATGGTATTGCCGCATGTTCCGGGATATATTACGGGCAGCCGCAGCCGGCAAAATCAAGAGCGAATTTATAATCAGGATTCCAACCCACTGAATGGAAATAGTAACGACTACCGCCGTGCTGATACAAAACAGAGTTTCCACCAGGCGCACCGGGATACCCCCACTAAGCGCCAGAGACGGGCTAACACTGACGAGTAAAAACTTGTTGAACATCAAACTCCACAGAATAAGCACCCCTACCAGCGAGAAAGCCAGTAGCAGCAATTCTTTCTGAGTAATACTCAACAAATCTCCGACCAGAAACCGTGAAAATTTATTAAAACCGCCCCCGCGTGAGAGAATCACAATGCCAAGCGCCACCATAGTGGCGGAAACAGCTCCTAAAACCGTGTCTGTGGAGGTGGTGGTCCAGACCTTCAACATAGATATGACAATAGCCAAAAGGACTGAAAAGACCACCATAATCAATAATGGGTCCTGGAAACCCAAAAGCACCCCGATAGCAATGCCGGTGAGGGCAGAGTGCCCGATTGTATCAGAAAAGAAAGCCATTTTATTGTTGACGACCATAGTCCCCATGATCGCGAACATCGGGCTGACTAGAAGCACAGCCAACAGCGCATTTTTCATAAAGCTGTGATTAGCCCAGGCAAATGGAAACAAATGTTCGATTAACGCATACCACATTTCGATCACGCCTGAACACCCCCGCTACGGTGAATTATTTGCGGCTTCATTCGAAGCGGGGCCATATCTTCTTGAGCAGCCGGCCCGTAGGCCTGTAGGACCTGTTCATTGGAGAAAACTTCCTGCGGCGTCCCGCAGCACTGAACCGTCCGGTCAAGGAGGACAATGCGGTCTGCATAATGGGATACCAACCCCCAATCATGTGAGACCAGGATAATGGACAGGTCATATTTCCGGCGCAGATGAGAAATCAGATCATAAAACATATCCTTGCCCTGAACGTCGATACCGGAAACAGGCTCATCCAGCAATAGCAAGTCTGGACTGGAATCTAGAGCCATGGCCAGAAGCACTCGCTGTAGCTCGCCCCCCGACAACCCTCCCAGACACCGGTTCAACAGGTGTTCTGCCTGCACACTGGCCAGGCTGGCTGAGGCCTGTTCCCTCATTCTTTGGGAGTGGCCGAGACAGACCGGCCAGGATGACGAGCAGGCAGAAAACAAATCTAGCACACTGATCGGCGATCCAGGTTCAAAATCAATCCGCTGGGGAACATAGCCAACAACTGGTGTCCTCAGGCAATCCTCAGCATCCAGAAAATGCAATTCTCCGGTATGTTTAATCTCACCCAGTATTGCCTTTAATAGGGTTGTCTTGCCTGCCCCGTTGGGACCAATCAGAGCAGTCAGTTCCCCACAGTGAATATGAAGATTAATATCATGCAGGATCTCTGTTCTACCGATAGTAACCCCGAAATTAATCAGCTTGGTACAACACAAGCCACAGGTTTTTTTATGCAATGCTTTCATAAAACCAATATAAGACATTTTATTTTAACGCCTCTTCCAATATTGTTAAGTTAGATTCCATGATTTTGATATAAGCGTCAGGTTCCATCGGACCGGTCACCACCGGGTCCAGAATAAATACCTTTGCCCCGGTTTCGCGGGCAATAGTCTCAGCAGCTTTGGCCGTATACTGGGGCTCAGCAAAGAGAGCCATGATTTTTGCACTACGGACAGTTTCGATGGTATCCGTTAATTCGGCGGCGCTTGGTTCGGAGCCTGGCTCCCGCACAATTACAGCCACGATATTCAGGTTAAATTCCCGGGCAAAGTAGGGGAAGGCTTCATGAAAAGTAATAATGTCCCGATTATTTGCCCCGTCCAGGGCTTGGCGCATCTTGTCGCGGAGCGCCCCCAGCCTTTCAATGTAAGCGTTAGCGTTAGCGCTATACTGTGCGGCATGGTCCGGGTCCATCTTGGCTAACTGCAGCCCGATATTTTCAACCTGCTGGATTGCATTGGATACACTCACCCAAACATGTGGATTATCTCCTTCGTCACCCTTAATTAACTGGATACCCTCGCTTGCATCAACTATTTTTATGTGCGGCTGTTGTGCAACCACCTTGTCTAAAAATGACTCCATCCCCGCACCGTTTACCACAAGTATCTGCGTCTCACTGAGGGTCTTTAAGTCATCTGGTTTGAGCTGATAGTCATGCAAGCATCCTGTTGACGGCTGAGTCAGGTTTACGACTCTGACACCGGGTATATCCCCTGCAACATTCACGGTAGCAACATATACTGGATAAAACGACGTGGCAATGGTCAAAGTTTTACCAGTTGCCGGCTGCTGCGGCGCTAGAGGAGTTTGTCCCTGACATGCCGACAAAAACAGGGCAACCGTAGCGAGCAAGCAGGCAGAAATAAAAAGACAAGTTGGTTTACGAATTTACAAAACCTTCTTTCTATTTATTTTCATCTATAAACAATTCAATTGGTTAATAAGAAACCCGCCCTAAAAGAAAAAAGATTTGCAACGTGAACTTTTGTTGCCGTCTTGCTTAAACCCAAATAATATCTATTCTTATTTACAATTCAATATTACTTATATCCTGAAAAATAAAAAGTGTCAATAACCCTTTATAAATTAAATTAATGAATACTATTTGCGCTCCCGGCAAAATATAAAAAAGACATTTGCCGGGGAGCGCCTTTTTCATAATCATGCTATTGGCGCACTGAGGATAAGAGGTGAAGAAATTTGGCCAGCCTGACCAGTTTTTTTAACCCCAAGTCAATAGCTATTATCGGCGCCTCCAAATCGCCGGAGAAAATAGGGAATGTTATTGTAAAAAACATTCTCTCCAGCGGCTATACTGGTAAAGTTTTTCCAATTAATCCGAGGGAAAAAGAGATCAACGGGCTGCTCTGTTACCCTTCAATCAATATAGCGCCTGCACCAGTTGAACTGGCGGTTATATCGGTACCGTCGTCCATGGTGCTGGACGTTGCAAAGGATTGTGGAAAGAACGGTGTTAATAACCTGGTAGTAATCACTGCCGGGTTTAAGGAAACTGGCAAAGAAGGGCTTAGGTTAGAAAAAAAGCTGGCTGGTATATGCCACCAATACAAAATGCAGATGTTGGGCCCTAACTGTGTGGGCTTTATGGATACTCACACCCCGATAAATGCTTCTTTTGCCGCCGGCTTTCCCTTGAAGGGCGAAATTGCCTTTATCTCTCAAAGCGGGGCCATGGTAATATCTATACTGGACTGGAGCTTTTCGGCCGGCCTAGGGTTCAGCAAATTTATCAGCCTCGGTAATAAGGCAAACCTGACTGAAGCCCACTTTATTGAACACGCCGCTGATGATCCGCATACCAAAGTAATTCTTTGCTACATCGAAGACGTGGAAAATGGTACTCTTTTTCTCGAGACAGCCCGGCGGGCCAGCCGGAAAAAACCGTTGATAATCCTTAAGTCCGGAACCAGTCAGGCCGGCGCCCGGGCAGCGTCTTCCCACACCGGGGCACTGGCAGGCAGCGACCTGGCTTACGAAGCCGCTTTCCGCCAAAGTGGGGTAATCAGGGTCAGAAGTATGCCGGAATTATTTGATTTGGCCATTGCTTTCGCCAACCAACCAATACCCCGGGGAGAACGGGTGGCTATTGTTACCAACTCCGGTGGCCCAGGCATTGTAGCTACCGACAACATAGAATTAAAAAATTTAAAAATGGCCCATTTCTCTAGAGATACAATTAAGCAACTTAGTCAACGTCTCCCAGGGGAGTCAAATATATACAATCCAGTAGATGTGCTGGGGGATGCTAAGGCAGAACGGTACCGTTTAGCCATGGACAAGGTCATGGCCGACCAGGGCGTTGACAGCACCGTTGTCCTGCTCTGCGCAGGAGGGGTAACTGAGCCGGTGGAAACAGCCAGGGCGATAATAGAGGTAAGCAAAAACTATCCAGAGAAACCCCTGGTAGCCGCTTTTATGGGCGGTGAACAAGTAGCGGAAGGCGCAAAAACCCTTGCCGCCGCGCGGATACCTTGCTTTACCTTCCCGGAGCCAGCCATCTCATCGATCAGTGGCATGGTCAGTTATGCCCGGTTCAGGGATCTGCCGAAAGATGACGCTGTGTTGTCCTATGAAAACATAGACAAGAAAACAGTCAAGTCAATACTAGATCAGGTAAAAACAGACAATCGCCTGGTACTACTGGGCAGCGAGGCGGCAAAGCTAATCAACGCTTACGGAATTCCCGCAGCAACTACCATACTGGCCACTCAACCGGAAGAAGCCGCAGATATGGCAGAAAAGATAGGTTACCCGGTAGTGCTGAAGGTGGCATCGCCAAAAATAATGCATAAAACTGATGTAGGCGGGGTTAAATCCGGGCTTGAATCATTTGAAGAAGTGCGCAAGGGCTTTATCGAAATCATGGAAAAAATCCAGATTTATATGCCCAGGGTGGCTGTTTACGGAGTCGAGGTTCAAAAAATGATGCCCAAGGGTATTGAATTAATCATTGGCATGACTAGGGATATCCAGTTCGGGCCTTTAATCGCCTTTGGCCTAGGCGGCATATATGTAAATTTAATTAAAGATGTTTCATTTCGCCTTACACATGGTCTATCAGTAAGGGAAATGAAAAAATTAATAAGTGAAACTAAAGCATATTCCCTACTGCGCGGCTACCGGGGAGAACCGCCTGCGGATATAGAAGCAATAGTTGAAGTAATCGGTAGGTTTACGAAACTAGTTACCGATTTTCCTGAAATTACCGAGGTCGATATTAATCCAATATTCGCATACAATAAAGGAGTCTCAGCAGTTGATGTCAAAATAACCGTATCGTGAGGTGTTATCGGTGAAGAGTCTTTATATCATGGGTACTTCAGGCAGCGGAAAAACCAGCGTGGCCGTTGGCCTGGCTTTGAGATATCGTCAGGAAGGGTATCGGGTAGCCTATTTTAAACCGGTGGGAAGCAGCACGGGCAGCGCCGCACGGGGAGACGAGGATGCAGTATTAATGAAAGAACTGCTACAAATGGAACATCCCATAGAAACAATCGTTCCTTATCTAGCAGGCCCTTCCTATCTATCAGGTTATAAACACTCATGTGTATCGGTGCAAACAATCAAGCAGGCGTATGAAACAGTGGCAGACGGCACAGATCTGGTTATAATCGGCGGCGCTAGTTTTCCACACATCATGGGTTGCCTCGGACTTGATGCGGCTAGTCTAACTAAAGAGTTTCAGGCGGCTCCACTATTTACCATCAGAATTGAAAGCGACTACAGCCTTGATATGGCCATTTTTTTCAACAGCTATCTTGAATGCAAAGGTATCTCCACGCTGGGTAACATTTTTCATAATGTACCGGAGTCCTTAATTGCCAAAACCGAAGGAATTTACCAGCCCATCCTAGAAGAACACGGTTATCATATTCTTGGGGTTATTCCTAAACATCCCATAACAACCTCACCAACAGTTAAAGAATATTATGAGGTGCTGGGTGGCGAAATCCTGGCCGGAAAAGAAAACCTGGATCGCGTAGTAGAGGACGTAGTAATTGGGGCGATGACTATCGAAAGCGCTCTTGGTTACCTGCGACGCACTGCCAATAAGGCCGTCATCACCGGTGGAGACCGTCCTGAAATAGCCCTGTCAGCGTTGGAAACCAGTACTTCGGCTATTTTTCTTACCGGGGGCTTTTACCCTAACGTAAAACTAATTGCCCGAGCAGAAGAAAAAGGCATACCAATAATTCTGGTACACCAAGACACCTACACAACCATTGAAAAGATGTCGGAAGTAACTAGACAAATCAGGGCTAATGATCAACAAGCCATTGATATAGCGGTGGAAAATATAGACGCATATTGTAACTGGCGGGGTATCTTAAAAGCATTGCAATAAAACAACTTATGTGCACAAACTGAATAAACTGTATCGCCTCATGCGACCGAGCACCCCAGGTTATATCCAACACAAGTCTATCTACTTAATGTCCCTTAACTCCGAGCGACTATGTTCAATCTGGCTGAGTACCTTACCGATATCCTCTCCCATATTTGCTAGAATTTCATCAGCATAGTCCCGCGCACCCTCCCTAATCTCCCGGGCTACTGCTTCAGCCTTATTAACAATTTCCTCAGCCATAATTTTAGCTTGGCGAGTTATTTCACTATCGTCAGCATGCTTTTCCAATTGTTTTTGGGCATCTTCCATGATCCGAACTGCCTCTTTTTGGGAATCATGCAGTACTTTTTCCCTTTCTTGAATAACCCATTTAGCCTGGCGAATTTCTTCTGGTATAGTTGTCCGGATTCGGTCCATAAGGTCAAACAATCGCTCTTCATCTACTACCACTTTTCTAGTTAAAGGAATCTTACCGCTTGATTCAATAAGTTCTTCCAGTTCATTAAGTGCGTTCAGTAAGTCCACAGTTGTTATACCTCCCTGCTGTCACAACAACCACCGATAAAGCTACCGCTTAATTTTTTTCTTAGTTTCTTCTCTACCAGTGGTGGCACAAGCCTATCTAACGGTCCGCCAAAAATTGCCACATCCTTTACGGCACTGGAACTAATATAAGAGTACTCAGCCCTCGTCATTAAAAATAATGTTTCGACATGACAAGCTATATTTTTATTGATCAACGCCATCCGGAATTCATTTTCAAAGTCAGAAATTACCCGTAAACCGCGCACAATGGCCACCGCATTTTGCTCCGTGGCGTAAGAAACCGTGAGACCATCAAAAGAATCAATCGTTACATTATGGTAGGGCTTTAAAACTTCCTTTAACATTTCAACCCTTTCTGATATAGAAAACATAGGGTTTTTAATCGGATTCCTGGAAACAGCCACTATAACCCGATCAAAAATAACAGAAGCCCTGACGATTATATCTAGATGCCCTAAGGTAACAGGATCAAAACTGCCCGGACAAACTACAGTCCGCAAACCATATTCCCCCCTCTAGTAAATGTTAATTCATGGTGTAAAAAGAAAGCAGATTATCCCCATATTTCTCCTGACGCAACAACCTTAAAAAGGCAGACTCCAGGGGGAGAATATCTTTTTTACTACTTTCAATAACAACCGTTCCCTCCTGAATCAACAAATCATTCCTTACTATGCCCCTCAATGCGCCTGGTACTAGATCATGATGGTAAGGCGGATCCATAAAGATTATGTCGAACTTTTGCCCCTTTTTACCCAACAGCGGGAGGGCTTGGTCAACACTTGAGCACAATAAATGTGCATTTGCCGTAAATCCGGTAATGTTTAGGTTTTGTCTGATTATACTGATATTTTGAATCTTATTCTCCACAAATACTGTTTTTACAGCTCCCCTACTTAACGCTTCAATGCCAACATTGCCGGAACCAGCAAACAAATCCAAAAAGCGGCTTCCATCTACCCGAAGCCCCAAAATGTTAAAAATCGCTTCTTTTACCCGGTCTGACGTCGGTCTTACCGAAAGTCCACGGGGAGCTTTCAACTGCCGTTTCTTAGCAATACCCGCAATTACCCGTAAAATATTAATCCCTTCCTTATATTAAAAAACATTATAGCATAATAATTAAAGAAAATCGAATTTTTGCTAATCATCTGTCAAAATACGTTTTATGGTATATTATTGCTCAAACAGGACAACCT
>JAQVOX010000083.1 GCA_028702435.1 Desulfotomaculaceae bacterium
GCCGTGTCATAGGAAGCCGTGTGGGAAAACGCCTCCAGAGCCAGGGCTTGCCTGAGCGAGCTGTCCACTTCCCCCTGGCGCAGGGCATTGAGGACTTCACTGTAACGCGCCGGATTGACTACAATCAGCACATGCCGGTAATTCTTTGCTGAGGAGCGGACCATTGTCGGACCGCCGATATCGATATTCTCAATGACCTCTTCCAGGGTGACCCCGGGTTTGGCCACAGTCTCCCGGAAGGGATAAAGGTTCACCACTACCAGGTCAATCGGGGCAATGCCGTGCTTGGCCAGTTGGCCCAGATGGTCTTCATTGCGCAAGGCAAGGATCCCGCCATGTACATGGGGATGCAAAGTTTTGACCCGGCCGTCTAAAATTTCCGGAAAACCCGTAACATCAGCAATATATGTAACCGGCACGCCGGCCTCCCGGAGCGCTTTTTCCGTGCCTCCGGTAGATATTATTTCTATGTCCAGTTCAGCCAGCCCCCTGGCGAAATCGATAATACCCTCTTTATTGGAAACGCTAATTAAAGCACGCTTGACAGGCATTAAAATTTCCCCCTACAATAATTATCACCCCCTTTGCCCCTGCAGAGCTACAACGGGTGTAAAGAATTAAATCTAATTCATGGAGCAACTATCTTAAAAACAGACCAGGTAATGTAATGTCATCCTGAGCGCAGCGAAGGATCTAGCTCCTTCGTCGTTCCTCCTCAGGATGACAACACTCAAGTACCGGCATTTTTCATAGCAATAACATTAAAAAAGGCCCCTTTCATCCTCTGATGGCGCCGCGTTAGCGACATAGTTGTCTTTAATCACAAGTGATCACTTTTCTACCTGAAATTTTCAACCGGCCTTCGGTATAGCGACGAATGGCTTCCGGGTAAATTATATGTTCCTGCTCAAGGATCCGAGCAGCTAAAGTATCCGCAGTGTCATCCTCGATCACCGGAACCACCGCCTGGATGATAATCGGGCCGGTATCCACTCCCTCATCCACAAAGTGAACAGTGCAGCCGCTAAATTTCACCCCGTGCCGCCAGGCCTGTTCCTGCCCGTGCAGCCCGGGAAAAGCCGGCAAAAGAGCCGGGTGAATATTCATGATTTTATTTGGAAAGGACGTAAGCATGGTTTTGCCGATTATGCGCATATAGCCGGCTAGACAAACCAGCCCTACCCCGTACCGGTTCAACAATTCCACAATTACTTCTTCGTACTCATCTCTGGTTTTAAAACCGGCCGGGTTGACAAATTCGGCTGGAATACCGCGCTGCCGCGCCCGCTCCAGGGCATAGGCCTTTTCCTGGTCACTGATTACAATTACCACTTCAGCATTGATCTTGCCGTTATCAGCCGCATCCATGATGGCCTGAAGGTTGGAACCCTGCCCGGAGGCTAATACACCCAGGCGCAACTTGTCCAAATTTCTTCCCCCTTTAGTAAGCTGTTCAATCAACATAGCTAACTATACCCTGGCCTTCCACTACTTCACCAATTAAGTAACTCTTTTCACCGCGCCCGGCCAGGTCATCCATCACTGCACCGGCCTCTGTCGCGGAAACAACGGCCACCATACCGATACCCATATTAAAAGTGCGCAGCATTTCCGCTCGCTCCACCCCGCCGGCCGTCTCAATCAGTTCAAACACCGGGGGAATAGGCCAGGCGCCGCGCCGGATATTTACCGCACAGCCATCGGGCAGAATCCGGGGAATATTTTCGGTGAGCCCCCCCCCGGTAATATGCACCAGTCCCTTGATCTGGAAACGTTCCAATAGCGGCGCCACCGCCTGCACATAGATCCGGGTTGGCTCAAGCATTTCTTCGCCAACGGTGCGGCCTAGCTGCTCCAGCCCGGAATCTACACTGTAGCCGGCATGTTCCAGTAGAACCTTGCGCGCCAGGGAGAACCCGTTGCTGTGCAGGCCGGAGGAGGGAAGGCCCACTAGCCTGTCACCGGGTACAATATTGCGGCCGTCGATAATCTTACCGCGCTCAACAACTCCTACCGCAAACCCGGCCAGATCATACTCATCCGGCGGGTAAAAACCAGGCATCTCTGCTGTCTCGCCGCCGATCAGGGCGCAACCGGCCTGACGGCAGCCCTCCGCCACCCCGGACACAATTTCCGCCACCTTCTCCGGCGCCAGCTTGCCGACGGCCAGGTAATCCAGGAAGAAAAGGGGCTCAGCCCCCTGGACCAGAACATCATTAACACACATAGCCACCGCATCTATGCCGATAGTGTTGTGCCGATCGGTCAGCATGGCCACCCGGAGCTTGGTACCGACCCCGTCCGTCCCGGCAACCAGTACGGGTTCGCGGTATTTGCCCGCATTAAAGGCAAACAAGCCGCCGAAACCGCCAATGTCCGTCAGGACCTCCGGCCGGAAAGTGCTTTGCACCGCACTGCGCATCAGGCGCACAGCCTCTTCGCCGGCTTTAATATCTACTCCGGCAGCAGCATAAGTCAGACCAGTTTTCTGGTCAGGCATATTAAAAAACCTCCTAATATTCATCGTTATGGGCCTAACACAGACGTCGTTGCTCAAGTTTCCCGGCTTAGTTTCATTCCAAAATTTGCTTGTCCTGAGCATGTGCCTGAGGTATTTCTACAGGATAGTCACCGCTAAAGCAGGCAGTGCAAAAATTATCCTTCGCTTCTCCGAAAATCTCCAATAGCCCCTCCAGGCTTAGATAATGAAGGCCGTCAGCGCCAATATACTCTCTGATCTCTTTCAGTGGCTTCCGGCAAGCGATTAATTCCTTCTCGGTGGAGATATCAATACCATAATAACAAGGTTTAATTACCGGCGGCGAACTGGTGCAGAAGTGGACGACCTTTACGCCGCTCTCCCGCAGCATTTTTACAAGCTTGCCGCTAGTGGTACCCCGGATAATCGAGTCATCCACGATCACCACCCGCTTGCCGTCCAGTACGTCCCGGATGGGGTTCAGCTTAAGCCTTACCCCCAGATCCCGAATGCTCTGGCTGGGCTTAATGAAAGTTCGCCCAATGTACCGGTTTTTCATGAGACCCTCTTCAAAAGGAATACCTGACTCGGCGGCAAACCCCCTAGCGGCAGCAATACCTGAATCCGGCACGGGAATTACGATATCAGCCATAACCGGGTACTCCCGGGCCAGCTGTCGCCCCATTTCCCGGCGTATTTGATTAACTTTAAAACCATCCATAATGCTATCGGCCCGGGCAAAGTAAATGTACTCAAAGACACAGTGCGCCTTTCTGCTGCCTTGAAAAGCTTTGCAGCCGGTCACGCCGCTCTCATCGATCACGACGATTTCACCGGGCTCTACATCCCGGATGAACTCCGCCCCAACAGTGTCCAGAGCACAGGACTCGGACGCTAAAACATAAGCGTTGCCACGTCGCCCCAAGCATAGAGGCCGGATACCATATGGATCGCGGATTCCAATCAACTTATTTTCGTTAAGGAGCAGAATAGAATACGCACCCTTGATTTCGGCCATGCTCTCCTTTATGGCCTCAACAGAATTATTCTGGTTGTGCCGGGCAATCAAGTTTACAATAATCTCGCTGTCGCTAGTGGATTGAAATACTGATCCGGTTGAATATAAAAAGGAGCGGATTTCATCAATATTAGTCAAGTTACCGTTATGAGCCAGGGCCAGCATGCCTTTGGGGGAATGAAAAACAAAAGGCTGGGCATAAAGCAGGTTGTTGGTAGCGGTAGTGGAATAGCGGACATGCCCAATAGCCAGATGACCCTGAAAAATGGTTAGTTTTTCCTCGCTGAACACTTCGGAAACTAGGCCCATATTCTTTTGAAGCTGAATTTTTTTTCCATCACTGACCGCTATGCCGGCGCTTTCCTGCCCCCGGTGCTGCAAAGCGTACAAGCCATAGTAGGTGAGCCTGGCCACATCCAAACCTGGACCATAGATACCAAAGACACCGCACTCCTCCCTAAGTTGATCCTCTTCAGGATCTTCACCCAAACCGTAGCCGCTATTGTATCCATCCACCATTTTCCTCTCCCCCACAGTTTTAAGTTTTAATATTTATCACTAACTAAAATTAACCGCTTACATACCAGGTTAGATCCCGTTTAGCTTATTATAATCCTCCAAAGTACCGTTCATAGCATAATATTGGATTTAATTTTACCTCTTCAGGTTGTTATTCTTACAGTCCAAACCGCCGGTAAATCTCGTCCACATGCTTCAGGTGATAATTAAAGTTAAACAGCTCGTCTAATTCCTTTTCACTGAGTAGGGCCGTTACCTCACTATCTTTGAGCAGCAAGTCACGGAAGTTTTCACCGGTGCGCCAGGTCTGCATGGCGTTGCGCTGCACCAGCTCGTAGGCGCGCTCCCGGCTGAGGCCCTTTTCTTCCACCAGGGCCAGCAGCACCCGCTGGGAGAAAATCAGCCCGTGCGTGCGGTCGACATTATGCCGCATGTTTTCCGGGTAGACCAGTAGGTTGGTGACAATGCCGGTAGTTTTTACCAGCATGTAGTCCAGGGTGATGGCGCTGTCGGGTATGATCACCCGCTCTACAGAAGAGTGGGAGATATCCCGCTCATTCCAAAGCGGTACGTTTTCCATCGCCGCCAGGGCGTTGCCGCGCAGGAGGCGGGCCAGTCCGGAAATGCGCTCCCCGGTGATCGGGTTACGCTTGTGAGGCATGGCTGAAGAACCTTTTTGGCCCTTTTTAAAATATTCCTCCACTTCCAGGATGTCGGTGCGCTGGAGGCTGCGCAGTTCGGTGGCAAACTTATCCAGCGAGCTGCCGATCACCGCGATCGTGGTCAGGTATTCCGCGTGACGGTCCCTTTGCAGCACCTGGGTGGAAACCATAGCCGGCTTAAGCCCCATCCTGGCGCAGACGTGCTCCTCGACCCTGGGGCTGATATTGGCGTAGGTGCCAACAGCGCCGGAGATCTTGCCGGCACTAATTGTCTCCACAGCCCGCTCCATGCGCTGGATGTTGCGGTCAGTCTCAGCCACCCAGAGGAGCATTTTTAGACCAAAAGTGATCGGCTCGGCGTGAATGCCGTGGGTGCGCCCGATCATAATCGTCTGCCGGTGCTCATTGGCTTTCTCCAGCAACGCCGCCCGGAGTTGGCGCAACCTTTCTACCAGGTGCAAGCCGGCTTCCTTCATTAAAGCAGCATTGGCCGTATCCAGCACATCCGAGGAAGTAAGCCCCAGGTGAATGTATTTAGCAGCCTCTCCCACATATTCGCCTACATTAGTGGTAAAAGCAATCACGTCATGGTCTACCACCGCTTCAATCTCAGCAATCCGTTGCACGTTGAAATTTGCTTTGCCCTTGATCTCGGCCAGTGCTTCCGCGGGGATTTGCCCCAAGTCAGCCATAGCCTCGCAGGCATAAACTTCGACATCAAGCCACTTGCGGAATTTATTTTCCTCAGACCAGATCTGTCCCATTTCCGGCAAGGTGTAACGTTCAATCATCCAAAGGCCTCCTACAATTCTCTTTAGGACCTTAGCGGTCACTTAGTTTCGCGCAGGCGTGCTGAAGTTAAATTTTGCCTGTTATCTTTTCTGCTGCTTAAGATACCCGTCTATCCCCAGCTCAGCCAACCGGGCGTCTTTTTCATTAACCTGTCGGGCCAGTTTTTCTTTAAAAGCAGTTATCGCCAAACGGACTTCAGGTTTTGTGGCGCCGATGATTTGGGCCGCCAAAATCCCAGCGTTTTTTGCGCCGTTAATCCCGACGGTGGCCACCGGCACCCCGGCAGGCATTTGCACAATGGCATAAAGGGCGTCCACCCCGTTTAGAGCCTCGGATTTAATAGGCACACCAATTACCGGTAACGGGGTATGGGCGGCAATAACCCCCGGCAGGTGAGCGGCGCCTCCGGCGCCGGCGATGATTACCTTCAAACCCCGCTCAACGGCCGTTCGGGCGTAATCCGCGGTCTTGTCCGGCACCCGGTGGGCGGAAGCGATGACTACCTCGCCGGCCACCCCCAGCTCGTCTAAAACAGCAGCCGCGTCTTTCATTACATAAAGGTCGGAGTCGCTACCCATAACAATACCAACTAATGCTTTGGACATATTCATTTACCCCTTAGGCAATACTTTTAATACCCCCCCTAAAAATCAAAAGCCCGGCGAATAGGCTTGCATATATGAGCTTAACCTGCCCGCCTGGGCTTCTTTCTTATCCATCAAGGCTAACCTTGGGGAGGCTGGATGACTTTACGCAAGGCCTGCCCGCTCGAACTAAACTGTTAATTTAGCCAAACTCAGGATTTAAACCTCAGCGTATTCCTCCTACTTAATGGACTTACAAGTAAAATAAAGCAATAATGCCCGTTTTTGACGGGCTAAACAATTGCTTTATTTTATATTAACAAATTACCACGAAAAATGTCAATATATAAGATTAAAAGGTTATGTTTATCGGAAATTATTTGTACTTACTCCCACTCAATTGTCGAAGGGGGCTTGGTAGTGATGTCATAAACCACCCGGTTGATATCTTTAATTTCACTGACAATGCGGGAAGAAACTGCCTCCAGCACTTCGTAGGGCAGGCGGACCCAGTCTGCAGTCATGGCATCCTGGCTGTGCACCGCCCTAAGCGCTACCGTATAGGCATAGGTACGCTTGTCACCCATCACGCCCACGCTTTTTAAGTCAGGCAGCACGGCAAAAAACTGCCAAATCTGCCGGTAGAGGCCGGCCTTGCGGATTTCTTCCGTAAAAATTGCGTCCGCTTCCTGTAAAATCGCTACTTTTGCGGCGGTGACTTCACCCAGAATCCGGACCCCCAGACCCGGGCCGGGGAAGGGCTGGCGCCAAAGCACCTCTTCGGGCATACCCAATTCCTCACCAAGCGCCCTTACCTCATCCTTATACAGCCAGCATAAAGGCTCGATTAGCTTTAAGCGCATGTCCTCCGGCAACCCGCCCACGTTGTGATGGGATTTGATTACAGCTGCTGTGGCGGTGCCGCTTTCCACCACGTCCGGGTATAGTGTGCCCTGCACCAGATAATCTACCTGGCCCAATTTATCGGCCTCTTCTTCAAAAACCCGGATAAACTCCTCACCGATAATCTTCCTCTTTCGCTCCGGGTCGGACACGCCTGCCAGTCTGGACAGAAACCGTTCCCGGGCATCGACTCCGATTAGGTTGATCTTGAATTTATCTGGAAATATTTTTAAAACTTGCTCTGCCTCACCCTTACGCAGCAGCCCGTGGTCCACAAAAACACAGGTAAGATGGTCTCCCACCGCACGTTGAACCAGCACTGCCGCTACAGATGAATCAACCCCGCCGCTTAGGCCGCAGAGCACCTTTTTGTCTCCCACCTGCCTGCGCACCTCAGAAACGGTTTCTTCAAGAAAGGAAGCCATCGTCCAAAGGCCCTGACAGCCACATATATCGTAGAGGAACTTTTTCAGTATTTCCTGCCCTTTAGGTGTTTGAACTACTTCCGGGTGAAACTGCACCGCATACAAATCAAGGTTCGGATGAGACATAGCCGCTACAGGCGCCTCGCCGGTCATGGCAGTTACCTTAAACGCGGGGGGTGGCGCCTCAACCAGGTCACCGTGGCTCATCCAGCACTGCTCAACCTGCTCCAGTCCGGCAAAGAGCCTGTCCCGCTCAAACACCTGCAGTTCCTTCCGGCCAAATTCCCGGTGGACAGCCCGCGATACAGCGCCGCCCAACTGGCGGGCCATTAGCTGCATACCGTAACATATGCCCAAAATGGGGATGCCTAGGTTGTAGATACCAGGGTCACAGGCAGGGGCGCTGTGATCATAAATGCTTGATGGCCCGCCGGAAAAAATAATCCCTTTAGCCCCCCTGGCTTTTAACTCTTCAATTGATGTAGAAAACGGCAGCATTTCGCAAAAGACTTTTAGTTCCCTGCTACGACGGGCTACCAAGTGACTGTACTGGCCGCCAAAATCCAGGACAATAACCTTCTCCTGTTTATGAAGTAACATCTTAACTTCCTCCACCGTAAATTTTAGGACTTAAAGCCATAATATAAGGAAGGTTTCGATAGCGTTCGCCGAAGTCAAGACCATAGCCCACCACGAAATCATTAGTAATTGAAAAACCGCGGTAGTGAACATACACCGGGGTGACCCGCCTGGACGGCTTGTCCAGCAGAGTGCAAATTTTTAGGCTGGCCGGGCCGCGTGAATTCAGCATTCGGACCAGATAATCCAAAGTTAGCCCGGTGTCAATAATATCTTCTACAATCAACACATGGCGGTTTTCAATCTGCTGATCCACATCTTTTAAAATTCTGACCTCACCCGAGGAAGTGGTTGAATTACCGTAGCTTGAGACATCTATAAAGTCAAAATAGCTAGGAATCGTAATCGAGCGCACTAAATCGCTTAAAAAAATAATTGCTCCTTTCAGGATGCCGATCACCAACAGATCTTTCCCCGCATAGTCCTCAGAGATCATTCCGCCCAATT
>JAQVOX010000084.1 GCA_028702435.1 Desulfotomaculaceae bacterium
TTTACGGTCATAATTTTTTCCGTCATGAACTCACTGACATGAATCTTCTTGAAGATATCCGAGAACACTATCTGCTGGTAACTTGACCGGGAAGCCTGGTTAAGGAACCAGCCTATAAAGATAAACCAGAGACCATTAAAAAGGTTTCCGGCTAGTGCCAAAAATGCACCGTTAAACATTAAAAAATAACCAAATATACTGCCCATGGAAGAGGCAATTTTTGTAGCATGTTGCATATCACCTTTGAAATGCCAGATAATCGCTCTTAACACTCTGCCCCCATCCAGGGGGAAAGCCGGAACAAGGTTGAATATAGCCAGTACCAGATTGGCGGTGGCTATATAATTAAACGACACTACCGCAGCCGGGGAAATTTCAAGAAAATCACAAGTGAAAGCGAGGGACATAAACAAAACATACAAAAAAACGCTCATGGCAGGACCGGCTATCGCCACCTTAAGCTCTTTTAGTGGTGTATCCGGATCTCTCTCTATTTGAGCAATACCGCCAAAAATAAACAGCGTTATTTTCTTGACCGGTATCCCCTGGTCTATGGATACGAGAGAATGCGACAGCTCATGAAGCAAGATTGAAACAAAAAACAGCACGGCCAGGAGGCTGCCAAGCACCCACATCAAAGCAGGGTCCCACTCAGGGTAGAACTGTGGGAAATAACTTGTTGCAAGCATAAAGGTTACCAGGGCAAAGATCAAAAGCCAGCTGAAATGCACCTCTATCTCAATCTCCCTGATTTTTCCAATTACAATCGATCCATTCATGAGTTCCCCCCCCCCCCCCCCCCCTTTTTTTTTTTTTAATCCCCGGCGCATAATTATGTAAAATGAACTTATTCATGGCCCGAAGACTCTCATTTCTCCAAAATTACGACTTACCCTTATAAACTAGCACAAAGTGACAGTATTTTCAATGAAGGAATGTCAAGTTTATGATGCAGCAATTGCCCAGGGCGCTACAGGATGGATAATAATTTCCTTTATGGAACTCACGATAGCCGCATATTATAGACAAATTGATTCGTCAGTCCTGCACAGTATTTCCTACGGGATGCAGTATCCATTTACTGCCGGTGACGCGAGAGCGGAAATTCTGTGAAAGGTGAATCGCCTAACTGGCCCGGCGAGTGACGAGAGGCTATAATTGATAAAAGGAGGCGTTTATTTATAAAAGACGGGAGAGCCTGCTATGATCAAACCTATCATCAGTAAATTTATCAAAGACTACCAAAATGTAACTGATCCAGGCGTTAGGGAAGCTTATGGTGTGCTGTCCGGAGTGCTGGGTATCATATGTAACCTGTTTTTATTTTTTATCAAATTTTTTATCGGCATATATATTAACAGTATTGCTGTCATTTCCGATGCCTTTAATAATCTTAGTGACCTGGGGTCATCGATAATTAACATATTTGGGGCAAAGATCAGCGGCAGCCCCCCGGATCCAGCTCATCCTTACGGCCATGGTAGATTTGAGTATATTGCTTCTTTAATTATTGCATTTATAATTTTTGCGTTTGGCTTACAGTTGTTAAAAAGTTCCTTTGATAAAATAATCAATCCGGAGCCGGTGATTTACAATCCTATTTTAATTGCCATCCTGTTTATGTCTATTTTTATTAAGCTATGGATGTATTCCTACAATACATATATAGCCGGCAAGATCAATTCCAGTATCAACAGTGCCACGGCCTCGGACAGTTTAAATGACGCGCTTGCTACCGGTGGGGTAATAGCCGGAACGATGTTGGGGAACTTTGTTAGCTTTCCGGTGGATGGATTGTTAGGTCTAATTATATCAATTTTAATTATCTATACCGGTTTTGGCATTGCCAGGGATTCAATAAATTTAATCCTAGGCCCGCCTCCCGATCCTGAAGTGGTAAAAAATATCAACGCAATCATGTTGGAGTGCAATAAAATAGAAGGTACGCATGGTTTATTAGTCCATGACTATGGTCCGGGAAAAATTATGGCATCGGTACATGCTGATGTTGCTCGCAATGGAGCAAGTCCGGTGGAGATTAGCACGGAGATTGATGAAATTCAGCGATCAATTAAAGACAGGCTCGGTATTGATATATTGATTCATGTAGACATAATCCAGGATGGTGAATCAAAAGCATGAGCCGGAGCTTGGCTTTTAAATTTGCCAAACTTAGGAGCTGAATTGTTTAAAAATGAAACTGTCAGTTGGATTGGCGTAGTGTTTTGACTGTGGACTCTTATGTAGTTGACATATGGATACGAGAGAATGCGACAGCTCATGGAGCAAGATTGAAACAAAAACAGCACGGCCAGAAGGCTGCCAAGCACCCACATCAAAGCAGGGCCCCGCTCAGGGTAATACAGTGGGAAATAACTTGTTGCAAGCATAAAGGTTACCAGGGCAAAGATCAAAAGCCAGCTGAAATTCACCTCTATCTCAAGCGTGAATAAAAAAGAAAGTTTGAATGCCAGTGATTTGCGGGCATCGCGTAGAGGAAATTGAAGATCCGCTTATGCAGAAAATCCGTTGGCTTGACAAACTGGTTGACGAATTGGCAAAAGGCAAGCCAATGGAGAAGGTTTTGAGGAGTTAGAGCAAATTCATTGTGTGGCAGGGAGAAAATGATTGATGAAAAAGATTATAATTACCGTTGTGAAAATGGCTCACTATCAGGACTTGATAGATAAATACGAAAATCCCATCAGCCATGCCTGCAATATGACGGTTGGGCAAATATTCATTGCCAACGGCTGGGAAAAGCCGGAGGGAATGTGCGACAGTGCCTGGGAGAGTATGTCCGCTTTTGTAATGACCCTTGCCCACGGCGGCGAGGACTTTTATGACGGCTGGATGAAAAATAAAAAGTCCGCCATGATCTCCTGCAATGACGGTTTCCGCCCGGTCAGCTTTCTGATTGAGACGTTGGACGAAGTGATTTACTCCCCAAGCGGTTGTTGATACCATGCTAAGCCGAAAGTGAGGTAACGAAATGGCGGTTGATTATAAGAAAACTGAAAAGCGGAAGCCGTCCTGAACTACGGCTTCCATTTGCTTACTGTGATGTGTCCAGCGGAAGCAAATGAAAGCAACTGCGGAAATTCCGCAGTTGGAAGAAATGCATTAAAAGCCGCCCCCCGGGCATTAAGCTTTACCTGGATACGACGTAGCAGCTGCTCAGGGCGCTACTTTGCCAAGGTTTCCTTCATCCAATCCACCAGGCTCAGACCGTACTGTTCCCTGATGTTTTCCACTTCTTCGATAGCCATTATGTGCCCTTCATTAATAGACATGACCAGGTCTAATACCGGCTCCACTTCTGATACTTCATGGGTAGACATCAATACCGTTTGCTCCTGCAGGTCCAAGTGAGAAATCATGGACTTGATAATGGAGTCGCGAACCAGGGGGTCAAGCCCGGAAAGAGGTTCATCCATCAAGATCAGCGGCGCCCGGCGCGACAGGGCCAGCAGGATTTTTAGCCTGCCGCGGTTGCCCTTGGAAAGGTGCTTGACCTTTTGATCCGGCTCCAGGTGCATAAAACTTAGGATTTCCTTGGCCTTTTGCCGGTCAAAATCCGCGAAGAGACCGGCGTTAAACTTTATGGTTTCTTCCACGGTGAAGAAAGGGTAGAGGATATCGGATTCGGAAAGGTAGGCCACTTCTCCGGCGATGCGGCGGTTTGCAGTTTTGCCGAGGACTGTTACCGAGCCTTTAGTGGGGTGGACAAGCCCTGCGGTCAATTTGAGAATGGTAGACTTGCCGCTGCCGTTTGGTCCCACCAGGGCGGCAATTTTCCCCCGCGGCAGGTCAAAGCTCACGTTGTCCAAGGCCACCCGGCCAAGATACTTTTTGGTCACGTTTGTAAATTTTACGAAATGTTCGGACATGATTAATCTCTCCTCCGGCCTTTATTATCGGGCAGCTTTTCGCGCACGCCAGCCAGGATTTCCTCCGGGCTGAAGCCCGTCTCCGCCATGTCGGCAATAAAGTTTTCAATTTGCTCGTTTTTTAATTGTTTCCGCAGCCGCTTCAGCCTGGCTTCATCTTCCGTGATAAAAGAACCCAGGCCCCGCCTGGTTTCGGCAATTTCCAGGCGCTCCAGTTCCACATAAACCCTCTGCAC
This sequence comes from Desulfotomaculaceae bacterium, assembly GCA_028702435.1. GTDB lineage: Bacteria > Bacillota > Desulfotomaculia > Desulfotomaculales > Pelotomaculaceae > MVQL01. The sequence goes on from JAQVOX010000084.1 coordinate 4,127, forward strand.
GGTATTGGGGTTCACCCCGCATTGCAACGCCATCTCCCGCACCGAGAGCAGCTTTTCCCCTGCTTTGATTTCACCCCGGACCACCTGCCGGCAAAGGCGTTGCAGTATCTGCAGGTAGATCGGTTGAGTATTGTTAAATGCTTGACTCATAGCGCTACACCTCTACCTTATGGTCGATTAGCCAGGCCGACAGGGCGAATAAAGCCGCCGTCAGAAGTAAGTAGAATAGAAGTTGGCCGATATAGCACTGGCCTACCAGCCCCATGGTAATGTTCGTCCGGAGTATCAAAGGATATTCCGGCATGCCGATATTTATCGGGCCCCAGCAAGTAAGTTGTTCATAAATCCAGGTTTGCTGCAGCCGGCCAACAACGACTGTCGCCACAAAGAAAACAGCTATGCCGGTCAGCCAGCGGAACCTGCCCAAAATATTGCCGGACATGGCGCTGGCAACGGAAATCAGGGTAGCCCAGGCGCCGATGTAAATACTGGCGGCCACGGTGAAAACAGCGGCGTAAAAACCAATCTCTATGATAAAAAGAAGCAGTTGCGAAGTATTAATGCTGCTCATTTGCTCCGGGTGGGGGTTAATGGAGATCCCCAGCGACAACAGCGTTGCTGTTACAGCCATAACGGCAATCATATGTAAGAAGGGGATTACCAGTTTTGCCGATAGCAGCTTCCAGGCCGGTTGGGGGCAGTGCAGCCACAGGTGGGGTGACACTCTCCACTCCCAGGCCAGGCTTCTCAGGATATACAGTGCCGGGTAAAATAACAGGAACATCAGAAGAAAAGCTGCAGGAATGATCACGACCGCGATGTTGTTCAGGTAAGACAGGTAGACCAGCCAGAGCCCTCCGATTAACAAAATGGCCAGGGATATGAAGGCAGAATTACGGGTCATGCGGTATTCCTTGTGGAATAGATTCAGCCAGTCGCTCATTTGTTTTCCTCCCTCGTATATGGTGTGTATGTGTATTAGTTAGATGGTACACTATGGAGATGGGTCTGTCAATAGATTAATAATCTTGAAAGGCACTTTTCTATAGCTCCCCGTGGCTAACAGGTCAAACAGAACAATATGCTATAAGAAATTCGGAATGAGCAATCTAAAATAAGAATACTATTAGTGCTAAAATAGCTGGAACAATCCAAATGATTCGGTTCCAGTCCCAAATTCTGCGCCCGTTGAAGCTCGCAAAAGGGAAGAAGATTAAAACAACATCAAAGAAAGCAAGGTTTGCACTGATAAATTGCGCATAACCGATCCACGCGATTACACCATTAGCAAATTAAACCAGACTAGCGCTTTATTTTGTTCGATTGTGGAGTAGGGGGCGGTATCCCGATAGTGATGTACTGGAAAAAGCACTGGCCATGCGCAAATTATTGGTAGTTACTTCGCACCTCTTTTGATAGACAATAGAAACAGCTGGCGTTAATCGCGTTGTGCGTTGATATTCGGAGGTTTTTTGAATGGAAATTAGAAGATACAAAAAAGAGCTCGATGAAGACAAGCTCATGGCCATTATAAAAAATGAGGGCGAAGAATGGTCATGCTATTGGGCAGATGAGTTCTCTGAAAAATATAAAGCTGCGTTGGCATATTCCATCACTTATGTAGCCTATGAAGGGAACATTCTGTGTGGGTACTCGCGTTCCCTTGACGACTGCGGCTTTTATATTTATGTGTGCGATTTGCTGGTCATGCCGGAACACAGAGGAAAGAATATCGGAAGAAGGCTGCTGGAGTACATTTATAAAGACTACCCCGAACAAATTGTTTATGTTATGTCCGGCGTTGATGAATACTACAAAAAGCAAGGTTATAGGCGGGAGGGCTCTATTTTTGAGGTGCCCAAGAGCAGCTAGGTTTTAAATGTTGGATATCTCATTATAGTTATTTGGAGGTTCATCCATCAAGATCAGCTGGGCCGGGCGCAATGGCCTTCCCTTGTTCCGTTCGCCTTGAAATTTCCCCCATAATTTCTTGTGTTTCATCTGCATTCTTCATATTAAAGATAACAACTCTGTCATCAGCTTCGAAATAAATGAAAGGGGGCTTTTGAGTGTCAACGAACAGCTTCACCTTACCCAGTTCTTTTGTCTTGAAATGTCCCTTCAGGTTTGAACCCACAGCTGAACCGTTGGTGCGCATTTCAATAGCAGGCAATGCTTCGATCAACTTGACAGCCTCAATGTTCTCCCAGGTATAAACATCACCATACATACCATGGATTTTTAGTCCTTCTTCAAGAATAGTCACCTTTGTTGCTTGGGATGAAAAATACATCAAAACGGCGACTGAGACTAAAGTGACAACAATAATGCCATAGGGAAGAATAAGTTGTTTTCCTGCTCCCTTTCGCAGCTTGCCATCTCGATCATAAATATTCCCATCATACTTTTGGGCCTTAATCAATAAATAGATTGTTGAAATGCCAAAAAACGCAAGGGCTCCCGTCAGACCCTGTTTTAGATCCAATGCCTGCAGCACACCCACTACGATGAAAACACTGCCGTTGATATAGGAATATAACCCCATCAGACGGCCAAGGCCTTCTGTGTCCACGTTGGCCTTTTTCTCTTTTGACATGGTGTTATAGCCGGAAATCAGGAAATACCATTTAAAAACATGAACCGCCAGCCCCATGACGATAAAAAACAAACCAATTATTATGTAAAGCCACATGGTTAAACCTCCTGAAAAGCGTGTGTGTCATAGTCTCTATTTCTCCAAGTTAGGTTATTGTATCAAATTATGAGCTAATTGAAATCCCCATAAAGGTGTTTTATTGCGTTGTGCAGAATTAATAAATCCGGAGTTCCCGGGTATCGTAGATGGTTTGTGCCGGGAAGTCGGAAGGTACTAATGCAAACCGAGCAAGCACAAAATGTAACGATTGTCCATTCGATAATTTCCGCGAATGAAGGATTGTAAGTAAAGCTGACATTTGGCGTTAATCGCATTGTTGCGTTGATATTCGGAGGTTTTTTGAATGGAAATTAGAAGATACAAAAAAGAGCTCGATGAAGACAAGCTCATGGCAATAAAGTCTCTATATACTATTGCATTTTCAATGTTAAATGACTATAATTTAAGATGTAATGATTACTACTTTGTAATAAATATTATTATGCGGCATGGGTAGTCAGTTGTTGTGGAAAAACTATTAGAATCATTTAATAAAAAAGAGGAGGGCAAAAAAATGAGTGAAAATAAAACACTTGACAACTTGATGGAGGCATTTGCTGGAGAAGCTCAAGCTAATAGGAAATATATGGCATACGCCAAGAAAGCCGAAAAAGACGGAAAAATGAATGCAGCTAAACTGTTTAGAGCTGCAGCTGACGCAGAAACCCTGCACGCCTTAAAGCATTTTGAAGTAGCAGGGAAAATCAGCTCAACAACCGATAACCTTAAAGATGCTGTTGCAGGAGAAACCCACGAGTATAAAGAGATGTACCCTGACTTTGTAAAGGAAGCCGAAGCGGTTGGAAACAAAGCTGCGCTTAGGTCCTTTACTTTTGCGATGAAAGCGGAAGAAGTTCATGCGAAGCTTTATCAGGAAGCATTAGACAACCTCGATCAGACGGAAGAAGTCTTCTATTATCTTTGCCCTATCTGCGGAAACATTGAGAAAATCCGGCCGGATAAATGCAGTATTTGCGGCGTTCCGGGTGGTAAATTTATCGAGTACTAATGATGAAAGGCTCTATGCTGAAGGCGCCGAAGAAGTAGAAGAAATGGAAAAATTGAAGAATTAGCTAAGCTTAAAATTATGACAAGGCGCCTAATATTATTTATTTAGAGTGCCTTGTCTTTTTAGCTATTGATTTTATTAGTGAATAATGTTAGAATAACAAACAGCGTCGCAATAAATGAAATAAAATGCGGCAAAGCAACCAGAAAGTGGTCATTGACCATAGCTGGTGAAGATGATAAGATAACAAATGTCGCCGCTAACGCGGTGACGAAAAATGAGACAAGCGGTCTTTGAAAACTAAACAGTGGATGGATGGAAACAAACACATGACTCTCGTTGAAGTGAAAGCTAAAGCGAGTAGTAATTCCAAGCAACAACTAAGAGCCAAATATCAAACTTTTGATATATTTTACGGAGAGTTTGATCCTGGCTCAGGACGAACGCTGGCGGCGTGCCTAACACATGCAAGTCGAACGGAGCTTACAATGAAACGCAAGTCGAATTATAAGCTTAGTGGCGGACGGGTGAGTAACGCGTGGATAACCTGCCTGTTAGATCGGGACAACACCGGGAAACTGGTGCTAATACCGGATACGCTCGCTTGTGCGCATG
>JAQVOX010000085.1 GCA_028702435.1 Desulfotomaculaceae bacterium
ACACGACGCTCTTCCGAATCTAATTAAGGGCTGGGTCTGTGCTTCGTATATATCAAGACGATTGCCTACCGCAACCTCATTATCGTCGCTACGCTGGTAAAGCTCGCCGCCACAGTTGCACTTTCCTTCTTCTGCGGGTTTATTAAATATTACATGGTAGCTGGCGCCACAGGTACGGCAAATACGGCGTCCGGTCAGGCGGGCCATTAATCTTTCCCTGGGGACGGCAATATTAATCACACCGTCCGCCTTAATGCCCAATTCTTTGAAAGTCTCATCAAGCGCCTCTGCCTGGGCGACAGTGCGGGGAAAACCATCCAGTAGAAAGCCCTTGGCGCAGTCAGTCTGAGAAATGCGGTCCTTCACCATCCCCACCACTACAGAGTCCGGCACTAACTCGCCCCTGTCCATATATTCCTTGGCCTTTTTACCCATATCTGTGCCGGCCTTAATAGCCGTGCGGAACATATCACCAGTAGAAACATGAGTGATTTGCAGTTCTTTTACCAGTCCTTCCGCTTGAGTTCCTTTACCGGCCCCTGGTGGCCCCATGATTAAAAGATTCACAACTAGCCCTCCCCCAATTTTTATTCTTTAATGATCTATCCTGGCTCAACGTGCATATTATACCATGCATTGCACCAGTGTGAAAACTATTGAGCGTTTAAATACACCGAAATTAACATCAAGCAAAGCTTGTACAGTGCCTAAATTAGACCTAAGCGCTTAGCTTCTGCTATAGCAGTATCAACCATTGATTTATCGTCATTTATCTTTTTCTTAATTTCTTCAGGGTCTAGTTCCTGAGTCTGAAATTGACGTTCGACTATTTCACGTTCCGGAAACGTATCATGACGTAAAAAATACATATTAAAAAATAGTTTCAGGGCGGTTTCTATAACTTCTTCATGACTTATATTGTTTTGTTCGGCCACTATCTTGATTAGTTTCTGGTTTTCATCGCTTATCTGACATTGGGACATTTTGCCCCTCCCCCCTTACCTAAAAATAATAATACTAAAAATCTCCGGCACTGCTTGGCAATAATGCTTCTTGATAGCAGCCAAGGAATTTAAATACAACTGTTTCTTTTTTTACTTTCTCTATAGTATCAATCACTTTTTGATCACGGCTTGAACCCAGGAAGTCAAGGAGAAAAGCATATTTGCCGGGGTCATTTCGGATCGGCCTGGATTCAATCCGGGTAAGGTTGAGACCGGCATCGGAAAATAATTTCAATACTGCGAATAACGAGCCGGCTTTATGCTCAGTGGAAAATATAATTGAACACTTATTACCTGCCTCTTTATTTTCTTCTTTGGAGAGCAGCAAAAATCTCGTGGTATTTAATTTATTATCTTCGATGTTTTCAAATAGAACTTGCAAATTATATAGCTCTGCGCAAAGCTTGCTGGCAATTGCAGCAGCCGTACGCGGCCTTTCATTGGATAACATCATGGCCGCCCCGGCGGTGTCATAGTACGGTCGCGGTTCCAACCGGCGCCCGTGCAGAAACTGGCGACACTGAGCCAGGGCTTGGGGATGCGAGTAAACAACTTTTATTTCGCATGGGTCCGCTCCGGGTAAGGCAAGAAGGCAGTGGCGAATGGTAATCCTTATTTCACCCACTATTCTAATCTTACTTACATCTGCTTCAACCAGCAAATCATTAACCTGGGTTACCGCGCCCTCAAGGGAATTTTCCACCGGGACAAGTCCATAATCTAGCTGCCCGTTAAGTACTTCATCAAAAACGTCAACAAACTCCGGGCAAGGTATTGGTACCAGAGCGGGGTCAATATTTCTGATCGCAACTTCTCCATACGCACCATGCTCGCCCTGAAAACCTACAAGCTTTAAATGTTGCCCTTGAAGCCTTTTGCTTTCACTGATAATTTCATTAAATAATCTAGATGAAAACTCCGGCTTGATTAAACCACGTGAATGACGGCGGATTGCAGTCATTACTTCTTGCTCTCTGTCCGGGTCTAAAATGTTTTGTTTAAGCCTTCTCGTGCGCAATGAATGCTCCATTCTTTGGTTTATGAGTTTTATAATTTCAAAGTCTACTAAATCTATCTTTTTACGTAATTTAACGAGCAGTTCACTTGTTTCCATATCTACCACCTTTATCCATCAGTACCGGGATCAAAATCCGGTAAGTTTATAGTGAAATACCTAATAGTATAATAATACTATTTATTATTCTTTTAGCAATAGGGACAATTATTTTTACTGACTGTGCAGAATAATTGTTAATGTTGCAAAGAATATGCTAGACTACTTATGATATTAATATGCCAGCCGGAGGGGTCTTTAAACAGTGGCAAACAACAAAACAAAACAAGCAAAAGAAATATTACTAACCCTGCTACAAGATAGTGAACCGCTGCCCCTGGAAGTAGTTTATTCCCGGTGCAATTGCGATTACGAGGCATTGACCGGGGCGCTTCGCTCGATGATTGAAAAAGAAGAGGTCCGGATCGGGCGTCTAAAAACAAGCCCGGGATGGCTAATCGGCAATAACAATGTGAATATAGCGGCAGGAGGGGCAACCTGGCATACTATGCGCGGACAAATGCGGCACAGTCTGCCCAAGATCCTCAGGGAACTAAAAAAATATGCTCCTTTACCGGAGAGCTGTTTTGAAGATAGGCTGGAGGAAAAGCAATTCCTGGCAATTTCAGAGTTGTTATCTGACGGCAAACCACGTTCCCAATTTGAAATAATGGCGGCAACCGGCATGGAGGCTGTGTCGCCTCTGGTTTGGCGCCGCTTTGCTCGGTTACCGGACAAAAGATATACTTTGCCTGACAGTAGCGGGGCAAGGGAATATTTTCTTGAATATATTTGTGAAAAACCCCGTCGCCTGACGAACCTACTTCGCTTATTTCGTAAACATAAAAGCATTATCGCCATGATTGCCAATAATAACCACAGTGACCGCTTAATCAGGCTCCCCCGGGGCCTGATTACCACCACTGATTCGCCCGCAGGCAAAATAGAGGCGGAGCGCCGCCGCCGGCTCAAATTTTGCACTGACACCGTCAACATGCTGCCGTACCCGTTTTTCAACTTGGAGGAATTGGGTTTAACGCAAAAAGAATTTAACGCTATAGCAGACAAGAACACAGTCACGGTAAATTTCTCCGATAAGGAGTACCGGTGTCTTCGCCGGGAATTTCCGGGTGATGTGCTGGTAAGCCAACTTGGTGAGTTGTCCGGGCGCTATTTTGCCCCACCGGATCAGGCTAGCGCCCCGGCCTTTCTCAAGCAGTACTCCGCAGGTGAAAAAGAAGCAGCCAGCCTTCTCGGTATAAATGTAGAAATGCTCAATCACTTGGTCAATACAAATATTATCAATGCCTTTACTATTGACGATAAAAAGCGATTGTGGCGCTCTGATGTTGAAGCTTTGCGCAGAGATAGCACCCGGCTGCGTAATTTAAGGATGGAAAATGAACAGCTTAGTATTCCCGAAGCAGCGGCAATGCTCGGGATTACCATCACCCAGCTCAGGCGCCTGGTTGATGATGATAAGCTTAACTCGGCTGCCGGTTCCGCACAAGGTCCCGGCACCGCTTACCTGATTAAATATAGCGAGCTCAAAAAACTACAAAAAAAACTGCCGGTGCTGCAAAGAGACGGGGACAATACTTCAAAACTCAAGCAAGGTGGCCCGGAAGCCGGGGAAATAAAGCGTTTCTCGACTAAAAAGACGCCGGTGCGCCGTGAGAGAATTCCTCAGGTAGAAACGGAACAGATATTCCTGGACAGCTTTCAGACTGAGGCCGTGGAGGCACTTGGCGCGGGACTTTCAGTCTTAGTATCGGCTCCCACCGGCAATGGCAAGACTCTGGTGGCGGAAATACTGGCCAGAAATCTCATGGGGGCAGGCAGCGGGATAGTCTACACCTCTCCCCTAAAAGCCCTTTCGAACCAAAAATACCGGGATTTTAAAGAATTATTCGGCGTCGCAAAAGTCGGTCTGGTTACTGGAGATATAAGCATCAACCCAGACGCACCGATGTTGATTATGACTACCGAAATTTTCAGAAACTGGTGTCTCGGTGAGCCCGAGCAATTGCTAAAAACAGCGTATGTAGTTTTTGATGAAATACATTATCTTGATGACACCGAGCGCGGCACCACTTGGGAAGAGAGCATCCTCTTCGCCCCCCCTCACGTAAAATTTTTGGGTTTATCTGCAACAGTGCCCAATATAAATGAAATTGCCGACTGGATCAGCACGGTACGGGGTGAAAAAGTGGTTGTCGTTGAAGAAAGGAAAAGATATGTTCCACTGGAAATACACTGGATCATGCCCAGCGGGCGAATCGTTGAGGAAAACGAAGCCAGGCAGGAAGTCGAGGAACTGGCCGAATATTTGAAAGCCCTGCGCAATAAGAAGAAATGGCTTAAGGAGTGACGTTTTGATGAAACTTCAGGAAGTATCGGTCAGTGAAATCATTGAAATGATACAGGATAAATTACCGGCCCTGTTTTTCGTTTTTAGCCGTAGTCGTACTGAAATTATGGCCCAGGAACTCGGGCAGGAATGGGATTTCCTTGATTTAAAGGAGAAAAAAGAGGTCGAAAAACAGATCCTGACGGCCGAGTCTGAATATCCCGGGACCTTCAGTAGTCCGGGCTGGCGCAAATTGCGCCGGCTGCTATCCCAGGGCATCGCCTACCACCATGCCGGACTGTTACCTCCGGTAAAGTATCTCGTGGAAAACCTTTACTCCCGGCGTCTAATCTGGACTGTATTCTGCACGGAAACATTTGCGGCCGGAGTCAATTTCCCGGCTGCCAGTGCGGTTTTTGACTCCACCAGGAAATGGGATGGGCATGATTTCCGGATCCTGCAAAACAGGGAATTTTACCAAATGGCCGGCAGGGCAGGCCGGCGTGGATTTGATCAAATTGGACATGCCTTTATCCGCATTGACAGCCGATTTCCGGAGCAAACCGGTTTCTTTGATGAAAATGACGTCGAGCCGGTTACGGGCAGGCTGGCGATCTCGCCAAACACCGTTTTGAGCTTGCTCAGGTACAAAACCGACGCGGAGATTGATAGGTTTCTAAGTGGGAATTTTAAAACATACCAAACGGTCAAAAGAAAAGGAGAATTTGCAGAGAAGGTCAAAAAATGCAGCAAGCTTGTTTCTGAAATAACATTAAGCCTGTGCCGCGATCAGCAAACTTTAAGATGTCCAGTAGAGCGCGCAAAAGCGCACCGGCAGATTAAACGCTCCCACTGGCGGGGCAAAAACAAAAAGAAAGAGGCATTGCAAAAGCAATTAGCCTCCCTGAATCCCAAAAAGTGCCGTAGCATGGAAAAATGCCGTAATACAATTGAGCAGTTGCGCAGCGCGCGTGAGCACCTGAACTTTTTCCAGTTGGCTTACCGGGACGCGGCGGAACGAATAGACTCTACCTTTGTTGAATACGGAGAGGTTCGGGATTTGCTAGAAAAACTTGGATACGTGAACGGTCGGGAGTTCATGCCGCGCGGCTTATTCGCCCTTGAACTACATGTGCAGGAAATACTGGTTACCGAGTTGATATTTTCAGGAGTCATTGAAGACGCCGACCCTGCCGAAGCGGCAGCCGTGCTGGCAGGCGTCGAATTCATTCCCGGCAAGAATGCTCAGGGTGTTTGGCTGGACCTGCCAGCCCTGCGTGAGGCGTCTCAAATCAAGTGGGAACTGCTCAAGATGGGAGTACCGGAACGATTCTGCGTCTGGTCAGATTTGCCGGCCAGCCTCGCCTATGCCTGGTACAACGGCTCCAATTTCAATGACCTATTGGAAACATCTTCATTACAGCCGGGTGATTTATTTTCAATCTTCAGGCGGGAGATTGATCTCCTCCGTCAAATTGAACGGGCGGCCCGCGATAATACCAATCTAGCTGAAAGGGTCAGGACTATCCGGGGGCGATTAGACCGGGAAGAGGTCGCCCTCTGTTTTTAAGCATATCTGTTTTTAAGCATAAAGGTTCACCTGGATATCTACCACCTGTACGACGATTTTTCCTACTAAATCTACTCCCCCTAATTATTAACACTTATTCTTGGCATAGCCCTGTTTTTACACCAATGAAATATAACACCCGGTTTACTGCCGGGTGTTATCAAAAAAGCTTTCATTTTACCTGTTCAAGGAGAAAGGTATGCCCCTCAAAGCCTAAAAGGAGGCTCCTGGGCCAAAGATTCAATTAACTCCTTTGCTAATTTTTCCTCCCTTGGTTCACCGCTGACGACCAGCCGGATGGAGCCTTCTGCCCCGCAAACACCGCCCCCGGCTACAAGTTCGGCAGTTGCGCCGGAAAGAATGGAAATGGCCTCGATTTCGCTCACAATCTCACCGGGAACCGGCAAGAGTCTTGTTCCGCGAGCACCTGGTGTATTAAGTTTTGCAGCCAGCTCATCAAGATTGCCTGGCGCCCGCTTCTCCAACCCAACAGGTAAAAGCAAATGCACCCGTCTTCCGACGACAGCTTGTAAGGAAGCTACTATTGTACCCCCGTAGGGATCACCGATAAGTATAGCAGCTCGCTTATGCACCAGGTCTAAAGAATTTGCGCCTTTTAAGATCACATCGCCCTCTCTCAGTTCGTCGAGAAGGTCGGAAATGGTTTTCCCCCGTTGCCATTCACCCTTGATAATTACCACGTCACCGGGAAATTCTGCTTCCCCGGGCAGCCTGCCCGTTTCAGTCGCGGGCATGTAGGGAGGAAGTGTGATGCCGCGAAAAAACCGCCGCCGACTAAATCCTTTCGGCCCGCCGACCAGCGCTAATATTTCTTCGGCGACATAACCGTTTGTGGTTCCCGCGATAATGACAATAGTCCCGGAATTAAGAGCCCTTTGGACAGCGGGATGAGTCGCAACTGCCCTGGCGATCAACCTTTTGCCTGCCGCTGTTGTTAAAACAACCTGAAACATGCCCTTACCTCTTTCTTTCTAATCTCTACATTGCACCAAACCAAGAAATGCAAATCAGATACATTCCTTATTATCTAGCCCCCGCTTCCACTAAGGTATGTACTAACATTCTTTCCCCGACAACCTTTAAACCATCCCCTGTCGCACTTAACAAATAGCCGTCACCGTCTGCTCAAACCGGCTCGGCTACCAGCCGCTGCCTTTCGGCTACAATGGCGGTGGAAACTTCGTTCGGCGCCGGGCCACCGGTTACTTTCCTGGCCTCAACGCAGCGATTAATATTAATGGCCTCGTACACGTCTTCTGCTATTAACGAGGAAAATTTTTTGTATTCATCGAGGGTAAGCTGATCTAAGGTCCGGCCCTGGTTTAAGCAGTAGCCTACCAACTTCCCCGCCACCTCGTGGGCCTCGCGGAAAGGAACGCCCCGGCGCACCAAGTAATCGGCAAGGTCGGTGGCGTTGGTAAAGCCGCCCCGGGCCGCCGCTGCCATATTATCTTTTCTGACCCGCATGGTCTCCAGCATTGGCTTAAAGACAATTAAACATTTCTTCACGGTATCCACCGTGTCAAACAGCGCCTCCTTGTCTTCCTGCAGGTCTTTGTTATAGGCCAGCGGCAGTCCTTTGAGCATGGTTAACAAGGCCTGTAGGTTTCCGAATACTCGGCCGGACTTACCCCGGACCAGTTCAGCCACATCGGGGTTCTTTTTCTGGGGCATCATGCTGCTGCCGGTGCTGTAAGAGTCATCCAATTCGATAAAGGCAAACTCTGCCGCAGACCAAAGAATTATTTCTTCGCAAAAGCGGCTTAAGTGAACCATGATTAAAGAGGCTGCCGCCGCGAACTCCACCACAAAGTCCCGGTCGCTTACCGCATCTAGACTGTTTCCAGTGATGGCGGCAAAACCAAGCTGCTCCGCTACATATTCCCGATCCAGGGGAAAAGTCGTCCCCGCCAGGGCCCCTGCCCCCAGTGGCAGCACATTAGTCCGCTTTCTGCAGCCGGCTAGCCTCTCTTTGTCCCGGCCGAACATCTGGCAGTAGGCCAGCAGGTGGTGCGCCAGAGTTACCGGCTGAGCACGCTGGAGATGGGTATAGCCGGGCATTACGGTAAATAGATGCTCTTCCGCCAGATCTAAAAGACAAGTCTGAAGCCGGTTGAGTAGTACGCTGACCTGATCGATTTCGTCCTTTAGATACATCCGGATGTCGAGGGCAACCTGGTCGTTTCTGCTGCGCGCCGTGTGGAGCTTCTTACCTGCCTCTCCTATTTTAGCGGTAAGCAACTGCTCCACGTTCATATGGATGTCTTCAGCGCTTACCGAAAACTCTACCCGTCCCGCCTCAATATCAGCTAACACCTCTTCTAGCCCGCGCACAATGTCCTGAGCCTCACCCGGCGCAATAATCCCGGT
>JAQVOX010000006.1:0-14604 GCA_028702435.1 Desulfotomaculaceae bacterium
AATGTTTTTATCGTCAGAACACCACCTGGCTCCATTGCTTCGATACCATTACGAACAAGATTGAGGATAATCTGGTGGATTTCATTTTTATCTAGAAGCAGATCCGGTGTGACGCCCAGTTCTAGTTGAATATCGATTTGATTCTCCATGGCATCAGAGCTGAGCAAGGGTAAAAGGCCCTCAATCAGCTCGTTCAGGCTTTGTAGTTTCATATCTTCCGCCTTGTTTCGTGCCAGACCCAAGAACCCGGTAATTATTGTATTAGCCCGGTCCAGTTCATCGATCATTAAGCTCATGTAATTCTGGTCCTGCGCATACCGCTCCTTGCCCTTCAGCAATTGTAAAAAACCCCTGACCGTGGTCATTGGATTCCTAATTTCGTGTCCAATTCCTGCAGCCATTTGTCCGATAAGATTCAATCGTTCTAAACGTGCCATTTCATTTTCCATCTTTTTGAAATCAGTAATATCGTTTAATGTAACAAGTCTGCATTTCTCGTTGTTTAGTTCAATTATCTCACCGGACATTAATACATAACGGACATCACCGAGTTTTGTTGTAAATAAAACATTTAGATTATCACAATATCCCTGCTCTGATAAAAATTTTTTTATAAGTTCAAATTTATCTGTATCAGCATATAAGCTTATATCTAAAACTGTACGACCGATAACTTCTTCACGATTATAACCGAAGAAACGTTCATAACTCTTATTTACTTCAATATGCTGATCATCCCTACACCTGACAATAACCATTGGAATAGGATTGTTATAAAAAGCCTTATAGAACCTCTCTTCTGATAAACGCAATGCTTTTTCAGCCTGTTTAAGCTCGGTTATATCATTAATTACACTCAGTAAATACTGCTGTTCACCACTGATAACAATAACATCTGAAGAAAAAAGACCAATTCGAATCTCCCCTGATTTATTACGGAAGTTGATATCCAGGTTTTTAATAGATCTCTGGTTGGCTATAAGATGAATAATCTTAGCACGGTACTCTGGATTCTCGTATATGTTTAAATCTGTAATTGTATGGTTTAAAACTTCCTGACGGGAATAACCGAAAAAGCTAAGAAATTTGTCATTTGCATCTATTATTCGTCCACTTTCAATTGTAGTGATTGCCATTGGGTTAGGACCGGCATTAAAGGCTTTGGAAAACTTTTTCTCGGACAGGCGCAACAGCTTTTCCGCTTGCTTACGGTCAGTTATGTCGCGAACAACTGCCTGCATTTTCGGTTTACCTTGAATAGTACAAGGTGCTGTCCTTACCTCGATATCTAAAACTTTTCCATCGGGTCTAACAATCTTTTCTTCTTTCAAGGGTACAATTTTTCTTTCATCCTGCACCTGCCGCCACTTTTCCGCAACAGTTTCCTGATAGTCAGGATGAATTAAATTGATCATTGTTATTCCAACGGCTTCCCGGGGGGTTCCCAGGCCGAATAGCTTTGCCCCTGCCTCGTTTATAAACTCAAGTCTATCTTTGCTGTGAAGCAGAATTGCATCTGGTGAAAGCTCAACAAGTTGCCGGTAATGTTCTTTGCTCTCCCTTAAGGATTCTTCTACCTTTTTCCGCTCCAAAATTTCCTGTTGAAGTTGTTCATTAGCTGTTTTTAGCTCAATGGTACGCTTATTTACCAGTTCTTCCAGATGGTCACGGTATTTTTTTATTTCCTCTTTTGCCTGCACATGTTTAGTAATATCACGAATGGATTCAATAGCCCCAACTATCTTCCCTTCGCTGTCAAAAAGAGGTGATGCCTTTAGCCACAAAAAAACTTCTTTCTTGCTAAATGGTAATTCAATAAAAACCTCGCCATTAATTGTGTTTTCTTCTCTCACAACATTTTTATATTTCAGTTCGGTTGCCAGGTCATCTGAAAATAAAAGATCCAATAAAACCGGTCTAACTTTTCCATAAAAGGGGATGGCGTAAGCGTAATCACCCTTTCCTATTATATCCACCTTGCTAACACCGGTCATTTCTTCAATAGCCCTATTCCAAGCTACTATCTTCTTATTCCGATCAATAATAAAAGTAGGATCGGGCAGAAAATCAGTTATATCCAAAAGCTGTTGATTGGTTTTGTACAGTTGTTCTTTATTATTCAATTCCAATAAGAGCCTCCGTCATTTATAGTCTATGATGTTTTCTACATAATTTATTTTTTCCCTGCAAATCCAAGTATTCCAGGAACAACGATTGTACCCGGTGTCAACCGGCGCACGAGCAAGACTCTGACCATTTTGTGGTCAATTAAGGCCGCCTGGCGTTTGCAACCATTCTTTCCATTGTCAATTGGCGCGAAGTTTCCCTTGAGAAAACAGTTGCTCTTTAATGACTATCACTGTCATTCCACCCATTGACACCTGGATCATTAACTGATACAGTACATTACAGTAGTAATGTACTGGTGTGCGTTGAGGGGGTATGTTGTTGGGACTGGATATGGTTGAAGACAAACCGATTTATGTGCAGATAGCGGAGTGGCTGGAAAACGAAATACTGTGCGGCAATATAAGGGAGAACGAAAAAATATATTCTCAGTATCAGCTGGCAGAGATGTTTAATATTAATCCTGCTACCGCAGCCAAGGGGATTAATATCCTGGCAGATCAAGGTATCCTCTATAAAAAGCGCGGGCTGGGTATGTTTCTTTCAGCCAATTCAAAGGAGAAAATTCAGTATAGCCGCAAGAACCATACTCTAAAAAAATTGGTGGAGGCAGTAGTTACTGAGGCCAGGCGCCTGGGAGTTTATGAAAATGAATTGATTGATATGATGCGGGATGCCAAGAAAGAGCTTGACGAACATGAAAAATAGGGGGTTTAAGGGTGGATGTGATTTCTTGCAAGGGGCTGACCAAAAATTTTGGGAGAGTAAAAGCAATCAATGATCTATCTTTTACTATTGAGCAAAACAGAATTACAGGACTGATCGGGCCAAATGGGGCGGGAAAAACAACATTGTTGAAAATTATTGCGGGTTTTATGCGCGCTTCTTCAGGGCAGGTTGCGGTTTTCTCGGAAAATCCTTTTAACAGTCTGAAAGTTTCATCCAATATGATCTTTATTGATGAGAACATGAAGTTTCCCCAATCATTATCCCTGGCAGAAATCCTGTTATCGGCATCTGCGTTTTATGAGAACTGGGATATGGAGCTGGCCAAGGGGCTGTTCGATTATTTTTCCTTAAATCCAAGCCGGCAGCACCACCACCTCTCCAAAGGGATGAAAAGCACTTTTAATATGATTATCGGGCTGGCGTCGCAATGTCCGCTGACAATTTTTGATGAACCGACTGCCGGAATGGATGCCGGGGTGAGAAAGGACTTTTACCGGGCCCTGCTTAGGGATTACCTGCAAAACCCCCGTAACATTATTTTTTCTAGCCATCTGCTGAATGAGGTGGAGGATATATTGGAGGACATTCTCCTGCTTCGGGAGGGTGAAAAACGACTGCATCTGCCGGTTTCCGACCTGAAGGAGTTTGCCGTAGCTTTGCGGGGCAAGAAAGAAATAATCTTTGATCTAACAGCAGGACAGGAGATTTATTATCAGAAAAGCATGGGCCAGGATTACTATTATATAGTGATCAGGCGTGACTCAGCCGGTGAGGTATTGCAAAAGGGCGGCGCTGCCGGTGTAGAAATCCTTCCGGTAAAGGCAGATGAACTGTGTGTTTACCTAACTAACAGAAACAGGGGAGGAATCGATCATGTCTTTGACAGAAACTAGCGTTTTTGAGGCTGTCAAGAACCAGTATTTGTATAAGCTGAAAAGCCGCCCGGGTATGTTTTTGGCTATGGCGGGTGTGCAGGTAATGGCCTTGCTGTTTTCTTTGGGAGGTGTTAGTAAATATGGCATGGGGTCACAATACATAGATCTCTCTGTTAAGTATTTTTCCAGTGAAATGGTCGTCGGGTTTACATTTTTATGGATTTTTGTTGTCGCTGTCTTGATCACGAAAAAGGATTATCAAAATATTGATTTTACCTTTGTGTCTAACCGCTTGAGCAGTAACCTTTCCAATGCGGCATTTTTGGTTACTGCTGCATTAGTTGGTGGGGTGACAGCAATGCTGAGCGGTTTTTTGTTAAGGATCATAGTTTATTTTAACGGCAGCATCTATCTGTTAAGCCAGAATTTTATCGTAACCCCCGAAGTTATTTTTACAGGTATTGCCGTGACCATATTGTATCTGCTCCTTTTGGGTTCGCTGGGGTATTTTTGTGGAACATTGGCGCGGCTGAGCCAAGTTTTTATTGTGCTGTTGGCCGGCATTTTTTTCGGTTTAATGATTTTCGGAGGGGCAGGAAACCAGCTGCCGGCGCTCTTAAAGGTGTTTGATTTCTTTGGTGGAGAGAGCTCGCTGACTCTACTGGCTGTGAAGGTAATCCTTACCGCGGGTTTGTTTTATGCCTGTTCCGTTATCCTGTCAAACAGACTGGAGGTCAGATAGATATGAGCATAGGTATGAGCGAAATCATCCTTCTTTTATTAATAATTCTCTTGCCGATTATCCTGCTGGTGAAGCGCAGCAGTTTCTCCTTACGGCAGAATATACAGTTTTGGCTCACGGCCGGTTATATCCTGCTGCTGCTTGTTTCCCCTGTTTTTGTCAAAATGCTCCCGATAGAAAACCTGGCTGATATGAAGATGAAAACAGTGAGTGAAAAGGATTTGGTTAATAAAAGAGATTTATTCGCGCAGGCACGGGAGGGAAGGCCGGAGCAGGCAGAAGGGGCTTCTATGCTGGAACAATGGGAATTTCCCTTTAACGGCAGCCTGATTAATGTGGAACTTCCTGAACGCGGGGTTGGCGCTATAGTAGCCGAAAGAAAGGACCGGGCGGATGGTAAAATTGAAGGTTTCAGCTACGCCACTAATACTATCGTTGAGCTAATCGACTTCTCTGAAGTAATGAAGCCGCACCGGGTAACTCTGGAGGGTAATGTTTTGAAAGTAGACGCGCCCGAACAACTAAAGTTAGAGGTGGGAGCTTTTAGCAGAGAATTTGTAGTCAGCCAAATATTAGGTAAACCTACAATGTCTGATCATCACTCAAGGTCTGCCGCTGGAGCGCCGCTGCTCTACTTGCGTATTCCTGCAAATGTGGAGGTACAATCGAAAAATCCTAAAAATCCTATTACCTTTGTCGAATAATGCCAGCCTCTAAATCCTTGCAGGCTAATTGGCAAAAGAGAACGAATTAATTGACGTACCGGAGAACATGCGAGAGAAAAGGGATTAAAGAACATGGATTCATTTAGCAATGTTAACATAATCACAATTTTAATTGCCGGTATTTTTCTGATACCCATACTGACGGGCATGCTGTGCTCTTTTTCAAGCGATAGAATACGGCATTGGCTGGTTTCAATGCTAAAAAGTGTGGAATTCATCTTCGGGATTGTCTTAGCGGTTTATCTTGCAAGGTTGATTTTTTCTGACAGGGGCGCCGGATTTTTGGCCGGTCTTTATGAGTTGATACCTCCTGCCAGGGATTTGCTCTCCGGACAGGATATTTGGGCTTTTGTTGTTTCCATACTGATTCTTTTATTAGTGATCAATAGTGTTCTACAGCTGCTGACGAGTCCCCTATACAAGTATGCCATTGTTCCCTTATCAAACAGGCTTTCATCCGCAGTCAATTCGATGAACCGTGTTGTGAAGCGGGTAATCGGCGGATTGTGGCAACTCCCAAGAGCTGTTTGCCAGGTTTTAGTTTTTTCTCTGCTGCTATATTTTTTTACCGGTGTTAACAATAATGTCTTCCTGGACCAGCATATCAATAATTCCGCTGCATATCAGCTTATCAACAAAAACGTCCTGCACCCGCTGTTAAATACCGGTATTGCCAAACAAATCCCCGTCCTCTTAAGTGATTCCTTTAAGAAAATCGCCGAGCGGAAAATACGGGTAATAGAATATTTTAACGGCACCACACTGGATGAAGCGGTTAAGTCAAGCCCCGAAATAGACGCTGCTGCAAGAAAAATCGTCGGAACTGAAAATAATAATAAAAAGAAGGCTTACCTGTTATATGAATGGATCGGTAAAAACATTAAATATGATCACAATAAGGCAAAAGCATTAACCGCAAACCAATACTCCGGCGTTGCCTCGGGGGCGATAGTTGCTTATAACTCTAAAAAGGGCGTGTGTTTTGATTATTCATGCCTTTATGTGTCAATGTGCCGTGCTGTGGGGTTAAACGTACGATTTGTCACAGGCCTTGGCTTTAGCGGCGCTGCCTGGGGTGATCATGCGTGGAATCAGGTCTATTACCCGGAGGAGAAAAGATGGATAAACGTTGACACGACATTTGCAGGTTCGGGTTACAATTATTTTGATAATCCGGATTTTTCCGCGGACCATATGTATGACGACGTTCAGGGCGAGTGGTAGGATGATGAGTTTGCCACAGACGGCATTAAACCAACCTTCAATTAATATTACTAAATAGATTCGGAATCTCGTTTATTTAATCAAAACTCAAATAAACCTCTGTCGATAAGATAAGATTTAACGTCTTTTCGCTCCTTTACATCGCATTTGTCTCGATATTCTACTGCGTATAAGTGTCACGATGCATTATGCCCAGCGGAACCCCTCCACTATAGTAATTCGTTGTAACTTACAGCCGACGCCAGCATTCGGGCCATTTCCTCCACCTCGGCGTTGTGTTAAGGATGTTCTATGATGTTTAGTTCTTTCATGGGAAAGTGGCTTACGTTTTTGGTAACGAGGGTGAGTGAGAAGTCGACAGCAGTTGCAGCGATCAGGGTATCGGAGATGCTTAGGGTGATTCCCTTTTTTTGAAAATCCCGCCTGTAAAGGCCGGCCCTTTTCGCCGTTCTATATTCAATTGTGAGGTAATTCACAGCTTCAAAAAATTCTTCAACCCTGGGCAGTTCTTGCGGGCGGACGCCTGAAAAAACTTCGGCCACCGGTATGGAACATACAAAGAGGTCACCATCCTGTGCCAGCTTGTCTATGAATCCGATGATTTCCATCCTGCCCCGGAATATATCAATGAGTACAGTAGTGTCCAAGAGAAAGCCGTTAATCCCCAAAGAGTTCTCTCCTCCTGGCTTCAGATTCTTCTCTGAGTGTCCTGACCCAGTTGGAAACGTCTTCGGGTGTCTTAAATTCGGGATAATCCTGATCATTAAAAATTCCTGCCGCGTTGTGTATGGCTTTCCTTTGTTTAAGCCTGTTCAATTCTTTACGTGTGGCGTCAATTATGAATTTGCTTCTGTTGCCGCTGCCAATATATTTTTCCAGCTCAGTTAAAATCGAGTCAGGAAATCTGATAGGGATCATTTTTTTATTTTCCATCGCAATCACCTTGTATATACATTATTTGTTTTTAAGTATATACAAAACACAAATCTTGTGCAAGATATCGCACTAATTTAAAAAACTATATGATTTACTGCTTAATTCCCGCGGCTCATCCGAGCGCGCTTCTTTTTGCGAAGCTTAAGCCCTATTCCCTGCTTGGCAGCATAATGTTGGAATATAGAGGCAATATTTTCTGCTTTTTCTTTTATTGTAAGGCTGCTGAAAGAGCTGTTTTCAGCAGCCTGTTTCATGGCATTCTCTATGTCCTGCAATGATAAAAGGTTTATTGCAACACAATAGAACGTTTTTCTGCGCCCTTCATTATAATCGGATAGTAATGTTTGCAGGATTTGGGCCTTCCGGGCTTGCTCCTTATTGTAAGCTTCTATGCCCATTCCTTGTGCTCTTTTAATGTCTCTAAGTTGCCGTTGATGGGTAATAAATGAATCATATTCCTCTGTACCTTCATACCTCCGGCAGGGATAATCAGGACAAAGAAAACAGTATTCAACTTTATCATGCTGCAAGCTGCATTTTGCGATTGCGCAAGATTGGTTGCCAGCGCCGCCTCCACATCCGGGACAATGCCCACTCAGACGCATGGGGCATAACCCACAGTTAAGCCCGCAAAGTGAAAAAGATAAGTTTGTTCTATTAAAATCTTTCATTGTGAAACACCTCTAAAAATTCCGATTTGTAGCAGCCGCAAAACAACCAATTTCTAATTCTGGCATACCGCCTGCTCTCTGTGAGCACCTGTCACCTAACCTGCCCAACTCCCCTGCCAGGCGGTTGACACGACATTCCTGAGCGCAAACGGTACAGTCCCCAAGTATGGCTAGTGCCTCTTTAGCCCACCTGGCTAATTTGACACCAGATGTACTGACAATTTTTATTAGCCCAATAAACCTCTGTCGATAAGATAAGATTTAACGTCTTTTCGCTCCTTTACATTGCTTTCATCATATTCCCCAAAAAGTATGGGGGATTTAGGGTCGTGGGACTTATAATTTTGTAATGTGCGCTTTTTGTTAACATTTGCATAACAATATAGGCAGTTGTGAATACACGAATCGTACTGGCCGATGTCGATGCATTTCATGCAGCCGCAATCTTGACGGTTGCCATCCAAACTGTCTTTGTACTTGATTGGATTACCAATGATCTTTTCAATAAGATCCCCATCAATGCATTTACCGCGTTTAATGCCGCTAGAAAACGGAACAACGGCTTCAGCACAGGTTTCTAGGGATAATCCGTGAGTAGTTGCGATTATAGAAAACTGTTCAGCAATATCACTCCGACTTAGCTCTTTAACATCTATACCCTTCATATTCCTGGATACTTTCCGATAATTATCTAAAAAGCTGCTCACAATCCTATCTGTATAGCCTTTTATTAGATTGCATATTTTTGTAAACGCCTTGATATGGTACTCCTTGCTGTACTTGTCTGTCAAAATAATAGGATCATATCTCAATATGACCTTTTGGGGTCCAATCCGGCTCGATAACCTTTTAAAAGTGTCTATAATCTTAGTCTTATTCACAATACGCTGTTCCAAATCCTGACCGTAAGGAGTAATTGTAAAATGAAAGTAATATTTATAACCTCTTAAATCTATTTCGCGTAAATGAGGGGTCAGTGGTTTGGCATTCTTGGTCCAGAATACGATACAATCAACAACCTCCGGTTTTATATTAACCCTGGAGATTTGTTTAGAATTGAAAGGATTGCGCACATAAACAAAACCATCTCTAAGCCTGTTCATGAACCATTTACTATAAAAGGCAGGTATATCTGTTCTTCGACTAACACTTAGGATCATAATAATCACCTACTTGATAACTCCGGCACCCAGCGCAATAATGTTCATTGTAACTTACAGCCGCCGCCAGCATTCGGGCCATTTCCTCCACCTCGGCGTTGTGTTCATGATGTATCGAAATTTCAGGAAAATTCCGGATTATTACCACAACCAGCTATGCAAATAATCAAAGCACTCGACTTTTCATCAGCTTCTTCAATCGAAGTTAAGTACTTTATCAACCACTGTTTTTCTTCCTCCAAAAGATAGTCCTCGTTCTTTGCGTCGTACCATGAAAAGAGTTTCGATAAATCATGGCAACACTCTTCAAAGGCCCTTTATACCAGGCTTTCTATCGCATACTCTGCAAATCAATGCTTTCAGTTCAAGTTCAATGCAGTGATAAAAAAAGTATTTAGATTTACAGTTTACAACCTGTAATCTCCAAAGCCCCTTATTTACAGGCTTTCCATTGGTTGCTTATTATTCCAGCTTAATATCTTGCATACGCAAGAGTCTTGCGGCATTAAATACCTGCAGAATATATATTTCCCCCTTGCGAACCGTATAAACCAGGCGATAATTCTTGTAGATGATTTCCCGAAGCTGGGGATGTCCCACCTCCGGTACGATCCTACCCCTCTCCGGAAAATCCGGTATACTCCGGCATACTTCCAGTAGTTCATCCGCAAACAGGGTTGCATTTTCTATGCTGTCCCTCGCAATATATTCTGTTATATCCTGGATGTCCAAAGCTGCCTGCTTGGTGAGAAAAAACTTTTTAATGGACATTGGCTATTTACCATCTGCCATTTTGCGCTTCAAGCCTTGGAAAAAATCTTCTCCATCTAACACATTATCTGACTCTATGTCCCGCAATCCTGCCACAAGCCCTTTCATAAAACGTAGCTCTTCCAGTTTTCGTTGATACTCCTCCACAGACTCAAGAACAGCTGCCGGCCGGCCATGCTGCGTTAAGATAATCGTTCGGCGGCTTTTCCTTAAGCTTTCAATAATTTCAGAGGTGTTGGCCCGGAATTCGGTAACAGGCTGAATATCAGTGGTTAAATCAATAGTTTCCATATTATTTCCCTCCTGATGTCTTTTAAATTAATTATAAATGACATTTAAAAGACTTGCAACGGTCATTGAAGCCGACAGGCATTTGCTCAGGAAACCGGCAAGTTGGCCATCTAAGTCAATCTAGAGTAATATTACATATACTTCTTCCTGTTCCGTGAAGGCTCCGTAATCTTTTTCTGATTATCAGTGCTTTGCAGACAGGGAACACCTCCAGTGTGGTACCCTCACCGATACCTAGGCGCTCTCTGATTTCAATGGGAATCTTGAAGCCAGTAACCGGCTCATTCGAAACAGAAACCGATAATTAATTGAAGCAATTCCTCAATTCTGGTATTCACTTTAACCTGAACCATATAAATAAAATTGTGGCCTGACAATGTTAATATAAGGAAAGCTGCTCCGGCTCAACATACCTCAGCACATCCTCGTCCTCCTCGGCCCGCACGTCTTTGACCACCACCCTCATCCGGCCGTCTTGCAGGATATCCTGGTTCAAGAGATAGCTGACGCCAAACCTTGAGGTGATCTCTCTGGGGATCCTGTGCCCGGGGGCAATCAGCTGGATGTCATTCTGCTTCATCACCTTAAACATCGGGTCCCATAAATATACAGCGGAGGTAGCGCCAAAGGGGTTGTCCGCAATGATTACCTTTTTCGTCCTGACCGAAGTATTGGTAATGGAGAGCATCCTGATAAATGAAATCAGGCAGGCAGCAAATATAAAGTAGAGGGAATTGTTCTGCCCCTCGGAGCCAATCGCGTTTTCCCACCGGTAGAACCTGGAGTTTTCCGGAATGCTCTCAATTCCTGATAGAAATCATAAGATATTTCAAACAGCAAAAAAGAAATTGCCCAAAATTCCAATAACTGTATCAACGTGGTGAATTTCGCCACGTGCTTCTATTGTTTGGGATCCCGGAATCTGCTACCGGTAGTCCGCCTGCTGCAAATAATCCTTTGGGGAACCTATGCTAAAATTGACCTTTTCTTTCAGATCAGCTGTCAAAAAATGCTTGTCCCCTGAAAAAGATATTGAACGGCTTAGCGACAGTGACGAACTCAGAGACGGCGGAGCCGCGATGACTGCATACGCCAGATTGCAATTTGAAGATATAAGTGATTACGAAAGATCGGAAATTGCCAGTGCGCTGCTCAAATATTGTGAGCTGGATACACTGGCAATGGTGATGATTTATGAGGGCTGGAAAGATATGATTGAGTAACAAAACAGGAAATTCTGCTTATAAATCCATTGAATTAAGCAAATCTCTTAAAGCAATTAAATCTTCTTTGGACAGAGTAACCCCCTTACTCATTTTGTAGATTCTCGGAAAGTTCCAAAGCATAAAAATCAACTACTCCAGGGGTGGAACTATTTGGTTCACCCCCAATTAATCCAACAACTTCACATAGCACAAATAAGCGATATGGGCAGCCTCGGCTAGGTATTATGCTAAGCTAGCTGAATTTCGGTGCTGCAATTTAAATTTAATACTCGACTTTATTTGAATCGCTCCAGAATCGCGATTGGAGGTATTTTTTACCTTTAATACATTTTGGAGGCGAACCATACTCCGGGGGTTGGTACCTTTTATGATTTTATTGGCCGCCTATGGCTATCGTATGCTCCACAAAAAGCAATCCGAAAACCTAAGTCTAGAGGGCGTAAGCGCCCTAAATCCGGCGAAAAGTTGGCACCAAAGCATCCGGGCATCGTGCAAGAACCCAAAGGCATCAAAAAGGGTAGACTTTCCAGAAGCGTTGGCTCCCATGAAAACCGCCATATTTGGTATGTTTCTGATCAATATATCTTTGAAAATCTTGAAATTCTTAATTTTCAGGGATTCAATCCTCATTTCATCCCTCCTTTTGCTCCAACAGGTTATAAATAATATTATTGCCTAAACTTGTTATTTTCCACCAAAATAGTTGGTGGTTATGCAATAAACGTATTGCCTCCTTAGCCCGCCGGGCCAATTCCCCTCGTGAAAGTGTTAGGATATTATTTTACACAAACCCTTAACCTATACACAACAAATGTGTATAATATAATCGAGAGGTGGGAAGCTTGAAACGAAAAGACCTGATCAGACTTTTAGGGAAAAACGTGAAGGCCACGACCACACTATTTATACTAACGGAACTGCAAACGAACCAATCTCACGACAAACTGAAATAGACGACATATTAGCAAAGAAAATCATTAAGCGGCGAAGGTTGACATAACCCTAACCATCTAGTTTCATCAATAAGGAGAGTGTTATTAAATGACAGAGGTGTATCCTATTATCCTTACCCCAACCAAACAAGGGTACGTCGTAACTGTTCCTGACCTAGACATTAATACGCAAGGTAAAGATATTGCAGAAGCTATTTATATGGCTCGTGATGCTATTGGGCTTTGGGGGATATGCGAACAAGACGACGGGCGCATTATCCCTGAACCGTCGACCTCTGAACCAGCGCACGAAGCTAATGAGCTTGTATCGTGGGTGGACATAGACTTTGCGAGGTACCGCAAAGCAAACGACTTAACAACGATGAGAATCAACGTATCGATACCTAAATATCTAAAAGTCCTTGGCGATGAAGCAGGGATAAATTTTTCACAAATCCTGCAGGAGGGTTTGAAAAGACACCTCGGGATAAAGCAACCTTAACCAGATGAAAAACCGCTTCCAGGTTTAGTTAAAAATCCTGGAAGCGGTTGTTTTTTGAAGCGCCACTCCTTGCTCACCAAACGAGAAAATGTAACAGCGATATGGCAGCAATTATTTGTAGTTAAATACAACCCGGGCTGATGCGATAAATATTCAATAAAAATTATAGATTTTATATTCCAAATATTTAGAGGATTATTTTGGAATAGTGTAGAATAATTCAGAAATATCCAACCTGAAGGTTTAACTGTAAAAATTCAGATGCACGCAGTATTATTATCCCCTCGTATTCATGTAGATGCAATAGATGCTTGTCACCGGAGATTATATACTTGGACAGGCCTGCCATAGCACATTCAATGCTCTTGTTATCGTCCGGGTCCGCCGGCACAACGTCCAGGCTTTGAGAAGGACTTACAAGGACAACATTAGGCAGCAGTTTCCCAATAAATCCATCAATCTCATTGTCCGTAAAGCCAAATTTGGGATATTTGATCACACGGTAAAACTCACTTAAAATTTGGGCCGATAGGCAAAGCTCCAGTTCGGAATCCAGTACCATCTCGATGATCGCCGCTTCCGCGCCATTCCAACCAAGTGCTGAAATAAGGACATTCGTGTCGACGGTAATTCTCATTTTTTGCTTTCTCCCTGCATTCCCCGAGCCCATTTGATCGCGTCTTCAACATCATCGTAAGTGATCCCTTCCTTTTGGAATCTCTCCCTAATTGGCCTGGCAAAGTCCTCAAAATCATTTGGTGGCATCACTTTCTTAACTTCAATGCGGGATCCTCTTTTTTCGAAAATAATGTAGTCACCTTCCCTAACATCCAGTGCTTTCCTGAGCTCAACAGGTACAGTCACCTGTCCTTTAGTGGTAATCTTTGCAATATAGAACTCATCCATGTTAAATCACACCCCAAACTCGACTATAAATAATTCTTACTTATATCATATTCCTTATTTCCTTACCGGTCAATCTTGTTACAGGTGAAACCCTTGATATTTCCAACTCCCTAAAAGTTAATTGCGTTCTGTTAAAACTATTACTATTTGAATTAAATGGTTTAGGCAAATTATAAGGTTCAAATCACCACGATAAAAACCTCGCTATAATATCGAGTTTCACAATCACAAAAGCTGAGGCTATGGACAGCACCAAGGCGATCCCCTTTTGCGTCCACTTTACTGTGTAATAATTTTGCCTAATCAACCTGTTTAAATTTCTCAGGTTTTTCAACTGTCATCCTAATTATAGTGCCACATTCAATACAAACATCAGCTATTATGGCACTTCCAGTGGTAAATATTTTCCCCACTGGCATCAAAGCGGCATGATTCCCTAACTTTCCTTTCCCAATATTGTTATTACCACAATAAGGGCATCTTATTTTAGACATACCTGAGGCACCTCATTTCTTCTTAATATTTATTGCTCGAGTCGGTTATGGGAATCTTTCTCGGCTTCCCCCAAAGGGGATTATTCCATGGAAAGCTATCTTATCACCGGCCATAATCACAACTTATCAACGTGGTGAATTTCACCACGTACTTCCATTGGTTGGGATCCCGGAAGCAGCTACCGGTAGTCCGCCTGCTGCAAAAAATCCTTTGGGGAGCCTATGCTAAAATTGACCTTTTCTTTCAGATCAGCTGTCGAAAAATGCTTGTCCAGGCTGAGCAGCCAGTCTAC
>JAQVOX010000006.1:14704-31567 GCA_028702435.1 Desulfotomaculaceae bacterium
TGTTTATGACCTGAGCAGGGCATTGAAGCACGTCTAAATTTATCGGTAAGTTTAAATAACGTTATCAAGGGGGAAAGCTTCAGATATCATACAATCGAATAATTCTCCTGCTTCTAAAGAATGGAAGGCCCATAGACAATGTCAATTCCGCGATGTCCTTGATAACGCTGACAGTTTGCTTTTACTTCATGATGTTAGAGGATCTTTCTTTTTTGGCAAATTGGTAGCCCTTTTCGCCAGCTTCACCAACTCATACCACAATACAGCTACTGCTGCAATACCAAAGGCTTGAAAAAATTGTCCGGCGCTGAGAGGCGCGAGCTTAAAGACTTCATGTAATGGGGTGTATAGAATCAGCAGTATGCCTGCCACCGTTCCAATATTTACCACCCACATCACCTTATCCCTGGCCAGACGTTTTACAGACTGAGTCACAAAGTCACGGTCAGAGCTGTTGACCT
The DNA here is from genome assembly GCA_028702435.1 of Desulfotomaculaceae bacterium. GTDB lineage: Bacteria > Bacillota > Desulfotomaculia > Desulfotomaculales > Pelotomaculaceae > MVQL01. Next base: position 15,166 of record JAQVOX010000006.1, read on the forward strand.
GGACCAGGAACAAGTTGGCCAGCATGATAATTATAAGACCCATAGCCCTGGCAACCGGTGCATCCTCGGGATTACGAGCAAGCATTGCATAGTAGGCGCCAAAGGACGCGGCAAAAATCACAATACCTTGCAGCACGCTCTTAAATATAATCCTGGCGTTCAAAAGCTTTTCTCTCGGATTACGGGGCTTTCGGTCCATAATATCATTTTCGGCGGGCTGGCGCTCCAAAACTATTGAGCAGGTAGGGTCAATAATTAGTTCCAGTAATACCACATGGACCGGCAGTAAAAGCAAGCTTTCCGGATAAATGCCCATGATCGGCGCCAGCAGGGAAGCAAAGGCTATAGGGATATGGATAGTGAATACGTAACCCACCGCTTTGCGGATATTATCAAATATCCTCCGCCCATCCCGAATAGTATGGACGATGGTGGAAAAGTTGTCATCCATCAGAATCAGGTCGGCTGCTTCGCGTGATACCTCTGAACCCCGCTTGCCCATGGCAATACCAATATCCGCATATTTTAAAGCAGGGGCATCATTGACCCCATCACCGGTCATAGCCACAATTTCTCCGTTGTCTTTAAATGCCTTCACGATCCGCATTTTATGCTCCGGTACCACCCGTGAAAAAATACTGACTTCTTTGATGCGCTCCCGCAGTTCCTCGCCGGTCATTTGGTTGATTTCGTCACCGGTAATGATGTGATCGCTGTTGGGCATGCCGATCTGCCTGGCAATGCTGCTGGCGGTAAGGCCATTGTCACCGGTAATCATGACCACGCGCACACCGGCCTTCGTGCATTGTTTAATGTCTTCTTTGACTGATTCCCTCGGCGGGTCGGTAAGACCGATTAAGCCACAGAGGGTAAGCGTGCAGGCGGTAAGCTCGGCGGGGATATCGTCCGCGCTGGCAGGCTTCATCATCCCCACTGCAATCACTCGCAGGCCTTGTTTGGACATGTCAACTAATTTAGCTTCAGCTGACCTCCGTTCATGATCATTAAGGCTGCAAATTGTCAGAATTCGTTCCGGAGACCCCTTGGCAGCGATAATGATTTCGCCGTCGTGCTTCCAGACATGACCCATCATTTTCAATTCATTGGTGAAAGCGTATTCAGCGAGCAGCTCTCCACCAAATAAATGATCCTTAGTAAAGCCAAAATCCTCGCAATAGGACAGCATAGCCTTTTCCATCGGGTCATAGGTATCTATTTCACAGCCCAGACCCATGATCTCGCATAAATTCATCTTGTCGTTATCTACTGCCCAAACGTCATTAACTGTCATTTGGTTCTTCGTGATCGTGCCGGTTTTATCGACACAAAGCACCGAAACAGCCCCCAGGGTTTCAACAGAAGGCAGCCTGCGCACAAGGGACTGCTGCTTGGCCAGCCTCCAGGCCCCCATTGAAAGGAACACTGTCAAGATAACCGGAAATTCTTCCGGAATCATGGCCATCGCCAGGGTAATGCCGGAGAGGATGCTCTCAGTCAGACGGTCATTAAAGCTATGGTCAGGGATATTAAACCAGGTGATAAAGCCTACTGCCGCAAATAAAACGGCAGCGATGCCGGCACAGAGTTTAACCAGGCTGCCGGTTTGTCTCTGTAATGGTGTCGGATCTTCCGGTGCAGCCGCTACATTGGCGCCAATTTTCCCATATTCCGTGGCCGCTCCTATTTTGTCCACCGACACGTAAGCACTGCCTTGGATTACCAGTGTACCGGCATAGCAGTAATCCTTGCGCCAGTAATCAGAGGGGGGTTCCGCATTTTCGACGGTAGTTTTCCAAACACCCTCAGCTTCACCGGTCAGAGAGGATTCATCCACACACAGGTCGCTGGCCTTGAGCACCTCGCCATCAGCGGGTATTTTTACACCTTCAGTGATTAACATCAGGTCGCCGGGAACTAAATCAGCACTTGCAATGACCATTTCTTTGCCGTCACGAAGGACTGTGATCTGGGGTGCAGATAAATCTTTAAGAGCATTTAGCGTTTTGTCGGTTTTCCATTCCTGGATCACATCAATGCTGATGATCCCGACCACAAAAATCAGCATAATCGCGCCGTCACGCGGCTCACCAAGAATAAAATAAATGATTGCTGCCACAAGGAGCAGTGAAAACATGGGCTCACCAATGACATGCAGCATTTTGTAAAAAAAGCCATCCTTTTTGGCCGCAGTCAATTCGTTTTTTCCGTACTGCTCCTGACGTTTCCGGGCTTCAGCGCTCGTCAAACCCTGCAGGGTTGGTTTTTGTTCTGTCATAAGAGTTACCTCATTTTTGCTTTTAATACCTCTGGCATTCGCCGCATTAGATGGTACAAGATCTACACAATTCTTAAAAACAGGTACTAAAAAACCCGTGGAACATTTTACTGTCCCACAGGTTTGTTAAAATCCTGCTGCCCAATCTAGGCCCAGCCCCATGAACTTATTAAAAGTTCATCGCCTGCTCAGTTTGTACTGTAGATTTATATGCAGTGCAAAGTGTTTTTAATCCTACCACATAAAAACAAATTAATCAATACTCAAAAACAAGGTTACACGTGGTGAATTTCACCACGTCCTTCCACTTTCTTCCTCTAAGCACCTAGGTTTGTCCCCGGCTCTTTTATCCGGTTACTCAGCCGGTACCCGTAAGAGTATTCAGCCGGTGGGATATTTAACTTAAACCGTACATAAAAGTTGTGACATCTGGACTTGTCTCTATATCAGCAAAAGGGAAATTAAAAAACAGGTTACATTACGTCTTGGACCAAGCCAGATTGACGCCGTTGGAAACCGGACTGTTACTTAATCGAAAGAATAAATGCCCCCGCTGTTACCGCCGTACCGATTACACCAGCCACATTGGGACCCATTGCATGCATGAGCAGGTAGTTCTGCGGGTTTGCCTGCATGCCCATGTTATGGACAACCCGGGCTGCCATCGGAACAGCTGACACCCCGGCGGCACCGATTAAAGGATTGACCTTGTTCTTGGAAAAGACGTTCATTAATTTTGCTAACAGCACCCCACCGGCAGTTGCAAAGGCAAAGGCCACCACCCCAAGGATAAAGATGTATATGGTCCTTTGATTCAGGAAATTTTCAGCAGACATGGTAGACCCCACTCCAACGCCCAGGATGATCGTAATAATATTCATCAGGGCATTGCGGGAAACGTCGGTCAGGCGCTCCACCACCCCTGACTCCATAAACAGGTTGCCCAGCATAAACATGGCAATCAGTGGAGCAGAGGGGGGAACCAGCAAGATAATAATGATGGAGGCCAGCAAGGGAAAGAGCACCCTTTCTATTTTGCTCACCGGCCGCATCTGGGTCATCACCATGGCCCGCTCCTTCTTAGTGGTGCACAGCCTGGCGATGGGCGGAATTATTATCGGCACCAGGGCCATGTAAGAATAGGCCGCCACGGATACTGCCCCCATCAGCTGCGGGGCCAGGTGGGCCGACAGAAAGATCGAGGTGGGCCCGTCAGCGCCGCCGATAATGCCGATTGAGGCCGCCTCGCCAAAACTAAAGCCTAATAAAAGCGCAGTAAAGAAAGCGGCATAGACCCCTAACTGGGCCGCGGCGCCCAGGAGCAGGGTCTTAGGGTTGGCTATGCACGGCCCAAAATCTGTCATCGCCCCCAGTCCCAGGAAAATGAGCGGCGGGATTAACTCATTTGCAATGCCGTACTGATAAAATATGTAAAAAAGCCCGCCTGGCTCAGTGAGCCCGGTCATAGGAAAGTTAGTGGCAAAGATCCCGAAGCTGATTGGTACCAGCAGCAGGGGCTCCACTTCTTTAAATACAGCCAGGTACATCAGGCTTAACGCAATCACCCACATCAATAGGATCTTCCAATTTAAGCCCCATATACCCAACCCCTCTAAACTTTGCGCGAAAAGTTCCATTAAAAATTACCCCCGTATTCAATAAATGGCCATTATTCAACCCAAGTTTAGCTCGGGCAGTACTACCTTCGGCTTTGTCCTGTTTCCCCGCTTTGGCCCCACTCTCCTTTTTTAGACTGGCCCAAAAGACGCCCGGAGACACCAACTACCAGACTGAGAAAGCCTAAGGCCAGAAAAACCGACAATACCCCCGTTAAGGCTATACTCCCAGCCTGTCCCCAATCTACTGCTGCCATGCTTAGCTACACCTCCTTTTAATCACAAATCATACGACAACACTGCCGCGCTTTTTACCCCAAGTATAAGCTGCAATTGTGGCAAAAATATGAGAGCCGGTTAACGGCTGCCCAGGTACAAATATCCTCTGGTAAAAATAAACTTTTCCGCAATAAATTTTAACATATTTCCCGCCTTTTTGCATAGTGTGCCCCGGTGTATCGCCAAACAGTGCCCAACGTAAATTAAAAAGCAGCCGGTTAAGGTTGCTTATTTTCCGAGATACCCGAATGATTTTTTAGTGCAGCCTGAAGTATATGGGAGAAGTATTTTTTCTTTTTCAGCTGCATCTACTGCTTAAAGCTACAGTTATTTTTCTTTTAGCCAAATATTCATATCGTTTGAGTTGAAGCCCGTGATCCTATTTAAACCACTGCCCCCGATCACTTTCTTCCAATTCAGGCAAGCGCTGTCCGGAATTTATGGGAAAGCGAACATAAAACGTGGTCCCCTCCGTACCGGTCTCGTAGTCTATCCTGGCATCATGACGGGCGGCTATACTGTAACAGACCGCCAGGCCCAGGCCGGTGCCATGATCTTTTGTGGTGAGAAAAGGGGTGCCCAGCTTATCGATAATATCAGGAGATATACCGGTTCCCTGATCCTTGATGAACAGGGTTACCACGTCATCTTCCCGCATTGTTCCGATGGTAACGGTACCGCGGGGCGACATGGCCTCCATGGCGTTGCGGATCATGTTTAAAATAATCTGGCGGATCTCATTAGCATCAAGCATCACTTCCGGCGGGTTGTTTAAATACATCTTAACATCGATCTCCCGGTTATTGGCTTCGGCCATGATCATTGGCATCAGGGCATTGACCACGTCGTCCAATAGGAGGGGCTGCAGCCGGACGATCCTGTTCCGGGCCAAACGTAGGTATTCGGTGATGATCCTGTTCGCACGGTCCAGTTCTTTGATCATGAGGTCAAAATTTGACCGGTCATCAGTGTACTCCGGCTTACTGCTAAACAGCTGCAGGAATCCCCGCACCGTCGTCATCGGGTTCCTGATCTCATGAGCGATGCCGGCAGCCATTTCTCCGACCAGGTCGAGACGTTCAAGCCGGGCCATCTCCGCTTCAATCATTTTCTCCTTGGTTATGTCCATGAATATGGTTATTCTCTGTTTTCTGTGGCCTATTTCTACAACTTCGCTGGAGAACAGCACATTGAACAACCGTCCGGATTTAGACCGCAGCACTGTTTCATTATTCTTCAAATTGCCTTTTTCATGTTTTTGATCATAGTGCTGCGAGTCGGTGAGGTGATTTAATTCCTGCAGCGTGCGTCCGATCACCTCTGCGCGGGTATAACCCAAAACCTCGGTGAATCTCAGGTTTATATCCACAAACCGATCGGTTTCCATGTCGATTATACAGATCATATCCGGAGTGTTATTAAAAATCTTACTGAAGCGTTCTTCCGATTCGCGCAGGGCATTGTCCGATTTTTTACGCTCAATAAGGTCGGCTGCCTGTTGGGCCAGTAGGTCCACCAGCTGCAGGTCTTGTTCCCCCGGCATGTGAGGTGAGCGGAAATGGGTGGATAGCATCCCCACTAATACGCCGGAGCGGCTGATCAGCGGGGTTGACTGAACTGCCCGCACCCACGCCTCCAGCACTACATCCAGGAAAGGAGTACCGGCAAATATTGGACTGCGGGTAACATCCTCCACAATCACCCGCCTACCCCGGTGCAGAGCCGTCCCGCAGGTACCGGTCCCATGATCCACGGAGGCAAAGAATTCCAGGATAGGTTGTTCGAAACCACGGTGCGCCATGAACCTGAGCAATCCCGATTCAGCCTCCAGAAGCTGGATAGTGCCCATATCCGCGCCGGTAAAGGAAATAGCCAGCTCGAGGATCTCGTTAAGTATTACAGATAGATCGCCATTGTAAACATATAAAGTGCTGATCTTGTGTAGGCGATTCATGACGTATTCCTTCTCGGCCTGCTTCTGTTCCGTGATATCGCGTGTAATTGTTACTGCCCCAATGATGTTACCGTCGATATCACGAACCGGGGTAGCGTTGGCCTGGCGATATCTCAACTCGTTATTAACGGGAGTGCGGATAATTTCTTCCAGGTTCATGATTTCTTCCCCTTTGACGGCTCGTAAGAGGGGAGTCTCATCAATGGGGCGATGACTGCCGTCAGCACGATAAATTTCGAGGGATGCCGCGATTTCTGCCGCATTTATCCCCAGGTAGCTTGCACCGAATTCTTCCCGAGTGGATTGGTTGGTGATGATAATATTCCCGCGGTCATCGGTAAACCATATCTCGTCAGGTATATTGCGGATGAGCGCGGATAATCTGTCCCTTTCCTTGCGGACGGCGTTTAACAGGACCTGTTTTTCTTCTTCCATTTGCTTGCACCAGGTGATATCCGCATGCATGGCCAGGCTGCCCCGGTATTGGCCGCTGGCGTCATAGAGGGGGGTTACTTTGCACATCGTCCAGACGATGCTGCCGTCTTTATGGCGCAATTTCGATTCGCGGGTTAAATTATTTCCATTAATGATTCTCTCACGGTCTGCGTAGGCCTGTTCAACCTGGTCCTCAGCCATGAATTCCAATTCTACCCGGCCCAGGAGTTCGTTTTGGTTGTAGCCCAGCATATGGGCCATTTGTTTATTTACAAAGACTATCCGGCCCTCGACATCACTCTCAGCAATCCCTTCCCCGGCTGTCTCAATAAAGCGGCGGAATTTCTCCTCTGACGCGCGCAGGGCCTGCTCGGCCTCCTTGCGCAAAGTCACATCGCTCGCAGTTCCGAACCATTCGGTGATTGCACCGCCCGCATCCAGCAGCGGGACTACCCGCGAAAACGTCCAGCCCAGGGTGCCGTCCACGCGCCGGTCGCGGTGTTCCAGGGCAAAGATGCTCTTGGTCCGGATGGCCTCATTGATAACCTGCTGTACATGCGGTTGGTCATCCGGGTGGATGTACCTCTCCAGCCAAGTACCGCTCGGGCTGTCCGTATCGGGGATGAACTCCCGGCCCTGCAGGTAATTCATTTTACTCCAATCCGGGCTCATGCGATACACTACATCAAAACTGGCGGTCACGAAGACGCGGAAGCGCTCCTCGCTCTCTTTTAAAGCTTCCTTCGCTTGCTTCCGCACGGTGATATCCCGGAAAAACACTCCGACCTGCCCCTCTCGATAAAGGAAGGCGTGCTGGTCGTACCACCGGCCGGAGTTCGCGTTGTAACATTCGAAATGCTTGGCCAGGCCTGTCCGGGCAATCTCTGCGTAGGTGGCGGGCCAGACAGGCTCAACATCGGGCATGGCTTCCTTGATGCGCTTCCCAATGAAGTCGGCCGCCCTGAGCCCGGTCTGGCGCTCCCAGGCAGGGTTGCCTTGCAGCATGCGGTAGTCGTCGGAATAGCCCGTCTCGTCAAATAGCGGCTCGACCAGGACGAAGCCGTCCCCGCTATTCTCGAACAGGGTGCGATAGAGTGCCTTACTCTCCCGCAGGGCTGCTTCCATAAGTTTGCGTTCAGTAATGTCGCGAAAATAAACGGATACCCCGTTATAGTAAGGGTAAATACTGACTTCAATCCACTTTTGTATGGGTAGGGCAAAAATCTCCGTATGAAAAGGCTCATTATTCTGAATCACATTGCGCAGGTGATCTAAGAACTCAAAGCTAGATGTGGGGAAAGCTTCGCTAACTCCTTCGCCGATTAATTCTTCCTTAGTTTTGCCCAGCAACTTTTCGGCCGCTGTATTAACATAGGTGAACCTGCATGCGTGATCAAGTGCATAAAAAGCGTCCGAGATACTTTCAAGGATATCTATCGGCTGTTGTCGTGCTTGCTCCAGTTCCGCCTCAATCCGCTTGCGGTTCGTTATAATTTCGGCCCTTTTGTAATCCGTAATGTTTCTGGAAAGAGTGATGAATTCGTTTTGGCTGTCCAGGGCAAATACCTGGACCTCGTACCACCGGTCCAGCGCCAGGTTGTGTTCCACTGACGCCAGCGTCTGGCCGGTACGCACCACATCACCGCATTTCCTGATCCAACCTGGATCGTGATGCGGGAAAATCTCGGTAAACCTTCTGCCAGACGCCTGTTCCCTGGTTAATCCTGACTCCTGCTCAAATGAAGGGTTCATGTCCAACATTATAAAATTTGCCGGGGTGCCATCAGCGTCAAAAATCATCCTGACATGACACATCAGATCGGGACTGGTTTTCCAGATCCGTTTAAAAAAAAACGCTATGTTGTCATCGGTGCGTTTTTCGATGCCGATCATTGGTTTCCCGTCATTCATTACCTATCCCTACCTTTTACTCTGATTTTCGCAATTCTGGCTACCTTCGACATGGGGAATTCTAACTCCTTTGGGGAAAATATCACATTATGTCGAACGTAAAAATACATGGCGATTAAAATCGAAACAGGGCACCGGATAATATGAAAAAATAAAGAGCCCAAAACTAACTGCTGTTAATTATGGACTCAAAAGATGACCATATGTTCCCCCTAAGCGCCCTTGACAGAAATGGTGTTGACAAAACTATAGACTCCTATGTCATGGGGGATCCTGGCAATCGGTCATTAATTGGACCAAACCTAGTGGCAAATCTCTAACTTTGCACGATAATACGATCATGAAGACTTATGATTTCAGCAGCTGATTATTCCGGAAGAAGTCTTTCCATGGATCATCGCGACCGATTCTCAGGAGCGCATCCTTCATATTAATGCCGTCTGGGGCAACCGTATCAAGCTCGTCCCAGGCGATGGGCATAGATACACAAGCCCCTTTTCTCGCCCTGATGGAGTAGGGAGCAATGCTTGTGGCGCCTCTGCCGTTGCGAATCCAGTCTATGAAGATTTTACCGGTTCGATTAGCTTTTCTGACGTTAGTTGTGTAACGGTCGGGCCACTTCTGCCCCATAACTTCGGCGACACGCCTGGCGAAATCGTAAAAGGTATCCCACGAAACGGTAGGTTTTAGCGGTACGACCACATGGTACCCTTTACCGCCGCTGGTCTTAAGGTACGAATTGAGCGATAGTTCAGTAAGGATAAATTTAAGGTCTCTCGCACCCTGGCGCACTCGTTCCAGATCCATGCCATGATCAGGATCCAGATCAAATACCATCATGTCCGGCTTCTCCAGTTCATCCACACGGCTTCCCCAGATATGAAATTCCAGTGTGCTCATCTGTGCTTCGGATATCAGTCCGGACTTATTTATAATATAGAAGTAATCTTCGATTTTTCCGTCACCGGTGGGAACCGGCAAGATGGCAATCCCATTTTTGTCTGAATCGGGATGCTTCTTATAAAAGCAGGGCTCAGATATACCCTTGGGGCAGCGCACAAGGCTTAAAATCCGGTGCTGCACATAGGGCAGCATGCGCTGGGCTACCTGTGAATAATAGCGGACAACATCAGCTTTTGTGATTACAGGGTCATCAAACATCACCTTACCGGGGTTAGTAATCTTTATTCCCTCGATAATAATGCTGCTTGTGTTTATCTCCGTTTGTTTCGGCAATTCTCCGGCCTCGTCTTTCGCCTTATCCTTTTTTATATCTTTGGGCTTTTTATCCGCCCGCAGACCTTTGAAGCTTGCATGTCTTAGGAGATTATCTTTGGTCCATTCGGCAAATTTTATTTCTGCAATTAATTCAGGTTCAAGCCAGGTAATTGTTTCATTAGATTTAGGTATGGGCGAAAACTTGAAGGGAGTCTCCAATTTTTTTAAGTTATTAAATTTTATCTCCAAGTCTTTCATCACGGACCGGCTAAAGCCCGTGCCGGCACGCCCGGCATAAACCAATTCATTATCGTCATACACTCCAAGGAGAAGCGAGCTTACTCCTGTCGTTTTTTTATCGGAAAGCGTAAATCCTCCGATTACAAATTCCTGTCTTTGATCGCACTTTACTTTGATCCAATCACCGTTTCTCGTCCCGGTGTATATGGAACCGGCTTTTTTGCCGATGATTCCTTCCAGGCCTAATTCACAGGCCGCTTTGAAACTTTCTTTTCCGTTTCCCAGGACATGCCGGCTGTAATGGAGTTTTTTAGGAGTGTCTTTCATCAGAGCCAGAAGGGTTTCTTTCCTTTGGGTCAGGGGCTGGCGCCGCATGTCCAGGCCATCCAGCGCAAGGAGATCAAATATAATATAGGTGAGATTATGGGAATTGAGATTTTTCATGTAACTCTGCAGAGCCTGGAAGTCCGTCCTGCCTGAGGCATCCGTGACTGTCATCTCGCCGTCAAGCACCATTGCCCTGCCTGCAGCCAAATCAAGAAGGGATGAGGCGACGGCGCCAAACCGGTGCGTATAATCATTGTTGTTGCGGGTAATCAGGCGGGCGCTGTTTCCTTCCACAAAGGCCATGATTCTGTACCCGTCGTATTTCAACTCATAAAGCCAATTCTCCCCTTGCGGGACAATATGTACAAGTTTGCACAGCTGGACATCGGCTGTATCAAAGGGATTCCGAATGACTTTTTCATCATCCCCTCCCTCGATTTCCCCCATGGTGCGCCCGGTACGAATACTGGTGATAAACCCGGAAATTCCGCTATCTGATTGAGCATACTCGTCTTTTTCCTTTAGCAAAAGCCAGTTATCTTTCGTATCGCCTGCTTTTGCTTTCATCCGCACCAAAGCCCACTTTCCCTTGAGCCTTCTTCCTTTTAGGGCAAACTTAAGCAACCCCTCTTTGATTCCTTCATCGACGTCCGTAAGGGGTTGCCATTCACCCTCATCCCATAGCATCACTGTGCCCCCGCCATATTCTCCCTTAGGGATTGTCCCCTCGAAGTTTCTGTATTCCAGCGGGTGGTCCTCTACATGCACGGCGAGCCTCTTATCCCGCGTGTTATAGGACGGTCCCTTTGGCACTGCCCAGCTTAAAAGAGCCCCATCCCATTCCAGGCGAAGGTCATAGTGGTCATTTCGGGCCAGATGATGCTGGATGACAAACCGGAGACGTTCTTCGGATTTTTCTGCTTTACCTTCCGGTTCTCCGGTATTTGAAAAATTTCTTTTTTGATTGTACTCGTTAAGCTTCCCGCTCATCACAATTATGCCGGTTCCTTATCCTTTTTTACCTTCTCAACGCCGGCCTAAACTAAATTACACCCGAATTTAGTTTTCCCTGTTGAATAATAAGAATACGATACTTTATTTAACGCACCCCTCCAGGCCTAGGCCGCCTTGACGTAGCGGTCCGAATTGGGCGCCGCAGACCCCGCCGCCCATCTGGAGCGCGGTATTCGCGGCATTGACGATTGCGTCAACTTTCATTCTCGTGATGTCCTGTCGGACTATGGTAAACGGCATAGATTAATCACCCTTTCTTCCTGCCGGTGAAGCTATTTCCCTGGACGAGCCGAGAACAAATATATATGATTTAGATAGCCAACTAACGACTTCATATAGCCGATATTGAAAATCATCTTCTGCTAAGAAAGGATTAATATGAAAAAGTATCACCGGAGCGTTGTATTTTTAATAACAATTATACTGTTGGGTATATCATTTCCCACGGCAGCCTGCGCCAATGCGGCAGAGCCGCCCAGTTTCATTGTTATTGCAGCAAACCCGCCGGAGGATTTGTCATTATCTTTGCGGCTTTCAGACCAGAGTCAAACAGAGGCGATTGTATTAAATAAAGAGCAAAAGGCGTGGGAGACATATTATAGATTCTTCTATCACATGTCACCGTTTAGTTTAAATAATCTCGACGGCGCCGTGCTTATTGTTCAAAGCAGTGAGCAGAACTTTCAATGTTCTTTACCTGCCGCCACATTTAATACATACAATAACTTTTTGACGCTGGACCTGAAGGCAGAAAGCATCACTAGCGGACAACCTCCGCTGAGAGTGCCCTTTTTAGTCGCCATGCGGGTCGCGCTGACCCTGCTTATTGAAGGTGCTGTATTCTTCCTCTTTGGTTACCGTAAAAAACGGAGTTGGCTCGCTTTCTTCGCAATCAATATCATTACTCAGAGCGGTCTTAACGCCATATTCACCAGTCCCGTTACAGGTTCATATTGGATGATCGCTTTTATCTTTGGCGAGATAATGGTAATAACCGTGGAGATGCTCGCTTTTATTTGCTTTGTGAAAGAGTTCAAGAAAAGCCGCGTGGTTTTGTACACTATCACAGCCAATTTAGCCAGCATAATATTGGGCGGCCTTCTAATCACACATTTGCCGGTATAAGAGACCCCAGTTACTCGCTTATTCTTACTACATATAGTTTCCCACTATTGTTTACAACTAAAATGCCTGTCCCCCGGCGAGTCATAGTCAGCATTTCCAGTCGATTTTCGCCGGGTTTGGCTCTTTCTCCACAGCAACGGTACGAAGGGCGGATTCCATCCGCCCGCACTCTTCGGCGGCGATTTTGTCGTAAACGTCCACTGTCTCATGAAGTCCCGCGCGGTAGAAGGCGGAGGTAACACGTATCTTCCTTTCCCTTGGACTGTACCGGACAGGCGCTGCTGCTGCCTGCCTAAACTGTCAATAACTGTATCGACGAAGACATCGTCGTATAAATCTTTCAAGCGTTCCTTGCCCTCCAGCGTCCAGGCCAGCATCTTCTTAGCGGTGCTCTCACCGGCAAGCATGGTGCTGCCAATGCGCTTGAGCATCAACGTGGACATGAAGCCGCCGCCCTTAACACGCTTGGATATGCGGTTGCCTGGTCTATATCGTTAAAGGCCGGTTATTCATCAATATTCTGCGCCACCATCAGAAGGTCAAGAATATTTACCTGGCCGTCATTATTTACATCCGCTTTCAGAGCATCACCAATACCGGCTGATCCTATTTTCGAGGACATCCAGAGCAGATCCAGTATGTTGACATCATTATCCTCGTTCATATCACCGAACTTAGCGGCTATCATAATCATATCGGTGGTGAAGGCGGCTGTAAGAATATTGCCTGCGCCATCCTTTAAGCTGTTAGCTGCGACCCTGATTTTATTGTTGCTTCCTGTGAGGGCAGTATTGAAGGTTACAACCAGGGTGTTGCCGCTTATCGCCACGGTATCACCGGTACCTAGGGCAGTAAAGGTTGTACCGTTTGTTGATACAGTCACAGCTCCCTTGAGATCAGCTGTGTTTGCTGCTAAGTTCTCTGAGAAGGTCAGGGTGACCACCTTGTTAGTACCGTCGACAGCAGCACTTTGATAGGCTGGCGCCGTGATATCGGAGACTGCTTTTATGGCCTCAAAAGAATCGATTAAACCATAGCCATAATAATTGTCTTTACCCGCCGCTCCTTTATCTTTAGCTGTACTAATCAGAACATGGTTTATTTCTTCAGGTGTTAACGCCGGGTTGGCTGCTTTCATCATAGCCACAACACCTGAAACCATTGGCGCAGAGAAAGATGTCCCGTCTGCAAACTTGTATTCATTATCATAGTTTGTTGTGTAAATGTTATTTCCCGGTGCAACAAAATCTACCTTATCATTATGTTGTGAGAAATCTGAAATATTACCGTCTTCTGAGATTGAACCAACTGATATTACATTAGCATATGATGCTGGGTATTCGTAATAGCTATCACTCCCATTACCGGCAGATGCTACGACAACGATTCCATTAGCTATAGCATTTTGAATGGACTGCTGGCAAATAACAGAATTATTAGTACCTCCAAAACTTATACTAATAACATCTACGCCTTGTTCAACAGCATAGTCAATAGCTCTAATTTCATCAGAAATATACATCAAGCCATCATAACTCCCGGCTTGAAGCGGAAGTATTTTCACATTCATATTACCTGTCACGCCAGCTATTCCCTTATTATTATTAGTCTGTGCGGCAATAGTTCCCGAAACCATAGAGCCATGTCCATTGATATCGTATATATCATGATTGTCTAATATAAAATTGTATCCATTGGGTGCTATTCGATTAGTCAAATCTTCATGACTGGTGTCAATACCCGTATCAATAACAGCTACTACGGCCGGCTTTTGTTGGGCAGTACCAATATAGTTCCAGGCATCAGGAACATTAATAGCATCTAATCCCCATTGCCGGCCAAACCCAGGGTCGTTTACAGGAAAGGAATTGACCACTTCCAACTGGCATTGGTCTTTCTTCCCCCCATCTTGTGTTGTTATGGCGATAGTAGTTGTCCCGGTATTTTTCGCAGTTATTTTGCCATTAGTATCAACTGATGCAATTGTAGAATTACCTGATGACCAATTAACTGCCTGATTGGTTGCTTCCGAAGGATTTATAGAAAATGAAAGCACCTCTGAAGCGCCCTTGAGCATTTTTAATTTATTGCAGTCTAAATTAACCGAAGTAACTGGCGCATTTGTTCCCGACAAGCTGGTTAAATAACAATAAGTTTCGTCAACAAGGAGATATTTATAGGAACTTGTTTGAAGAATAACAATATAGTAAGTACCGGGCGTTACATGCTTTAACAAACCCTGGAATTCACCAGAATCACTTTGAAGTAAAGTTGAGGCGGCAATTACATTATCATTAACATCACACAAAGCTATCCCTAAGTATTTGCTATAATTAGTATAATTCCCCATCATGCCTACAATAATTAAATCACCTGATTGATCAATGTTGATTCTATAGTAATCTAAATCGTAGTATACATCAGTAATGGTGCCACATACTGTGCTATTAATGCTAATATTATCTGCATACTGCTTATTATTATTAGGTTCTGTTTCGATTATCGTGCTGCTGCTTGCTTGACTCTTGCTAACCAATGGTAAAGTATTATAGTTTTGCGGTGATTTTAGACTATCTCCCTGTTCTGCATTAAATATATTTGATAGTATATTGTTATAAATTTTTATATCGTTATCTGGACTAAATTTTGTTATTTCGGCACTTTCCTCAACTGCGGCAATACCGGAAGATTGATTATTGACATTATCTGATAAGCGACACAATGTATTTGATTCAACTATTTCTACGTCAGGATCATTTTTCAGTTCACTCATAATTATGTCTAATTTATGAGGATCTCCTGCAGTTATAAGCTCTAAATCCGAAGATATATTAGTCCTATTTGTGATATTTGATAGAATACTGCTTTTAAATTTTTTACCTAAAAGGGATTCATCTTTGTATTTAACAATTAGTGAATCTGACCTCTGGGCTTGAATTTCCATTTCTAGTTTCTTCAGTTCATCGATTCTTTGTAGATCCTGAGAATAAGCGGCGCTTGGCAGAATTAATACCAAGGATAAAATAATAAGTAACATGTATTTTCTCAATCAGATCCCACCTTAATAGGTAATATTTCATCACGAGATTAGACATTTAATAACAGTCAGGCTAGTACTCTAAGAGCGAGGGCAAAAATTATGTGTTCACAATAGAGTACCTGAAGCTATTTACAATATTCTGTGCCACCATCAGAAAATCAAGAGCTATTCCATCCCAAACTCACCAGCCCCCTTAATACACTTTTATTAAATTTCTTCTGTTTTCTTAGAATTTTGCATTATGGTTGGATAGCCCATCTCTCCTAATGAAGATTCGCATCGACAAAAAGAGATTATTATAACAATTGCTTATAATTATATCAGCTTTTTCTACAACGAAATCCAAAATCCTTCAAATTCATCAATCAGGACAATCTTATTTACGATCACGGCTCATGGCCCTGATTATTATGCACATGGCAGCGGTTCCCTCACAAGCCCATGCACGACCGGGGAAGGGCGGTTGTTTTTTAGGTTGTAGTGCTCGGCTTCGGGGTTGGAAAATTATGCCGGTTCCTTATCCTTTTTTGCCTTCTCAACGCTGGCTTTAAGCGCCTCCATAAGATCAATAACTTTTCCGGGACTCTCGGGTTCGGCCGCCACAATCTCTTTACCGGAGATCTTATTTTCAATTAATTCTCGCAGCTTTGACTGGTATTCATCTTTGTATTGCGATGGGTCAAACGGCGTATCCATTGAATTGATCAGTATCTTTGCCATATCCAGTTCCGCTTCCGAGACTTCCGGCTTATTGTACTGCTTTTGAAGCTCCTTGATGTCGTCGGCATAAAACATCGTGGAAATGAGGATTCCATCCTCCCGCGGAATAATCGCCAGCAGCGTGTCTTTTGTGCCCATGACGGTTTTGCCTATGGCAATCTTCTGTTCTGCCATCAGTGCGGCACGAAGCAGCCCAAACGCCTTTTCCCCTCCCGTTTCGGGCACAGCCTGATAGGTCTTGTCATAGT
>JAQVOX010000086.1 GCA_028702435.1 Desulfotomaculaceae bacterium
GGTTGGTCAGCCGAAGAAATCGCTTTAAAAAACATATGGGCAGGTATCCTCCCTCCCCAAAGCGGGTATTTTAATAACCCATATCGAGAATGGATTGGAGCGCAGATGCGCGGAGCTATTTGTGGCACAGCGTGGAGTGGATCGAGCCTAACGAAGTGCACGTCAATTGCGGGGACAAAACAATTCTAATCATTATCGACAGCACAAACTATCAGGTCAACGGGCAGGAAAAAGCTTTAAGCACACCGGCCTACCTTGAAGCAGACCGCACTATGATTCCGGCAAGCTTTCTTGTTCAGGAATTGGGAACTGGAATTAATCTGGTTAACAACGCTGTAGTGGTTACAAACAATATGAAACCAACACAGTTGCCCCCCCAGGGAAATTAATAATACAGCCGGCCGGTAAACCAGGTGCACAAAATTCCAATTTTGACATATTATACACAAATATACATACATGAATACAATGTAACAGTGAGAATAGTACTTTTACGAATAATTACTTCACAATTGGAATCTTATATAGTGCTAGGAAAATATTTGAGGAGTTTGATCATAATGAAATTTATTGCGTGGCATGTAAGAACCAGAGGCGCAAAATTCAAATTAGATCATGCCTGGTGGATATCGGCTATATATAATTACTTAAAAAAAAACAATCCTCCCGGAGGATTTCCAGCCCTAGCCGTGTTATTATTAGGGACTTCATTCTTCTAGGAAATTGAAAATTATGCGAGGCAGTTATTGCGCGTTATTGATGATCAAGGCTCAAAATCAGGGGTTACCTGATATTTGAGCCTTTTTTCTCCGTAAAATTTCCAATTGGACCCTTTAAGAACCGTTCTCCCGGTTTGTGCTATCTGCCGGCCATAACTTTGATCAACCTGCCAACTACCTTATACACCCCAATCCCTACACCGGCTCCGGCGCTATCAATGATTACATCTTTCACCTGTCCACCTCTGCCGGGGACAAATAGCTGGTGGACTTCATCCGATATAGCATAAAGGACACAAATCCCCAGAGCTAAAGCCACGCTTCGGCACCCGGTTGCCCCACTTCTCCTCAAAGCAGTTAACACCAGTATCCCGAGCACTAAATAAGCAAAGAAATGAGCGTTTTTCCTGAGCATGTGATTAAAACTCTTTAGATCAAAATCTGCCTTGGGAGCAATTTTTTGCACCGTTTTAACAATAACCTCAGTTATTCCCGTACTCAGCTCATTAGACTGCATCGCTACCTGGGAAGACAGGTTAAAAATGAGTGCCATCCACAGAATTACAGCTGTATAGAAAAAAAATTTATACATTTGAATCACCACGTAAAATTTCATAGCCCACGCAAATAATTTGAACCTCATTGGGTATTCGAGCGTCTAATATCTAAACACACTGAAGGGAAGCGATATAATGAAAAAAGCGGTCATTTTGTTTGTCCTCATGGCATCAGTTATGTTTGCAACAAGTATTTGTTTTGCCCAGACGCCTTTTAGTGACATTCAGACCCACCAGGCCCTTTCCGATATTGAGGCAGTTTATAGTAAGGGTATAATGATCGGCACGGCAGCGGACATTTTCAGCCCGGATGAGTATGTGGACAAAGCACAACTGGCCGTGTGTCTGGTAAGGGTTTTTGATTTGAATTATGATAATATTGCATTTGCCAAGCTGCCTGTTCCCTCTGACTTGTATGACGATGTTGGTAATGATTTATGGTACAGCGAGGCATCATTGACTATGGCTTACAACGGTATTTTTGATTTCCCGGATAGGAAGTTTAAGCCTCATCAAACTGTCACGCGCTCGGAAGTAGCCGGCGCCATCGCCGACTCTTTCAAAACTAAAGGCATTCAGGTGATTACCACAATGATGTGGCCACCTTATGCCGATATAGCCCATTTACCCGATAAACAACAGTCCGATATAGCCTTTATTTATAACACACAGATTATGAAGTACCCCGGAAGCGAATTTAAACCTGACGAAAAAATAACCCGTGCCGAGCTTGCGACCATAATGAACAACACTTTATCGAGTTTAGCCCTTGCCGGTGAAGGTTCATAACCGAAAGCCGTAATTGCCGGCCGGCCGGCAGTCTTACCATCTTCTGGTACTGCCACCGCCGCCGCCGGAACCGCCTCCACCGCCAAAACCGCCGCCTCTTCCCCGGGAGAGCATACTAATAATCATGCCAAGAATAAACCCGTTAAAGAAGCGCAGGTCTAAATAAATCAACAAGAGGATCAGGAGGCCAATTAAAATTTTCGCCCAGAGGGGCAGGGGGAGATCTGTTGCGGGCACTTCTGCCGGCGATTGCGGCGAGACGGTCGCCACGGTTACTTGATACTCCTTGGCCACTTCCCGGACGATTGCGCTGTAGCCATTTAAGATCCCCTGATTATAGTCATTATTTTGGAAATAGGGGATCATCAAGGTATCCTGAATTTGGCCGGTCTTGGCGTCCGGCAGGGCGCCTTCCAGCCCGTAACCGACCTCAATCCTGGCCACACGCTCTGCTGGAGACACCAGGAGCAAAAGACCGTTGTTCAGACTTTTATCCCCTATTCCCCAGCCCCGCAAAATTGCCAGGGCGTATTCCTCAGGCGCAGCCCCGTTGAGACTGGTGATGGTGACCACAACGATTTGGGCCTTTGTTTTTTGCTGCAGGTCAGCGGAAGTTTGCACAATGGTTTGCTCCGTAGCAGCATCCAGCACATCCGCCTGGTCTAAGACGTAAAATTGACTGCCGGGCTGCGGGATCGCTAGAGCGGCGTCTGCCCCCAGGGGAGAAACCGCCACTATAATCAGCCAGGTCAGCACTGCCAGAAGGGATATCCGCTTCATGTGGGTTCATCCCCTTCTTTTATTTGGAAAAATCAACTGAGGGAACGGTACCGGCGCCTTCTGCTGCTTTGAAGTAATCCCTAGCCCCAAAGCCAAAGATTCCGGCATAAATTGATGTAGGGAAAACCTTGATTTTGGTATTATAAGCTTGCACGGCATTGTTATAGTCCATACGGGAGGTAGCAATTCGGTTTTCTGTACCGGCGAGTTCATCCTGCAAGGCCCGGAAGTTGGCATCCGCCTTAAGCAGTGGATAGTTTTCAGCGATCGCTAATAATCTTCCCAACGCGCTGGATAAGGCCTGATCCGCCTGGGCCGCCTCTCCTACAGTAGCAGCTCCCGACAGTTTTGCCCTGGCCTCAGCCACCTGGGTGAAAATTTGCTCCTCATGTGCGGCATAGCCCTTTACGGTCTGGACCAGATTCGGAATCAAATCCGCCCGGCGCTGCAACTGATTTTCCACCTGACTCCAACTGCTGTTGACACCTTCAGAGAGCCTCACCAGGCTATTATAGCCCGGGATCAACATCATCGCCAGGATGACAATAATGGCTACGGGAACCAGCCATTTTCTCATTTTAAATGCACCCTCCTCATAATATTTGATCTAAAACAAACTTTGCACATATTATATCATTAATAGGTAAATTAAGTTGTTTAATCAGTTAGGCGCCCTGCTTTTGAAGCAGCTCTCTTTCTTTGATGTGTTTCATTTCAATGTAGACAACGGTTCCGGTTATGAGTGTAGACAAAACATCGGCAATAGGCGGGGTTCTCCATACGCCCTCAATACCCCAAAAATTTGGTAATATCAGCAATAGGGGAATCAATAAGAACAGCTGTCTCGATAGTCCGAGGATTGTTGATTGTACCGGTTTGCCAACACTGGCAAGCTGCCCAGGCACACCGCCGGCCTGCACCACCCGATGATTATTCCATGGAAATGTTGTCAACAACCCCGTCCCCCTGACACCCCCCCCTGACACCTGGCCATGTGTGCACCCCACATTATTTCAACCACTTGTTCATCAATAGTGACGCAGTTAAGTCCCCGGTGACATTCACTGATGTCCTGCACATATCCAGTATTCTGTCAACACCAAGTATGATCGCGATACCGGCGGTCGGTATGCCCACGCTGGTAAGTATTGTGGCCAGGATGACAATGCCCGCTCCCGGAGTTGCCGGTGTACCGATTGATGCCCCCACCGACGTGACCAGAATTATCAGTAAAGCTGTAGAGCTTAGATCTACGTTAAAGACCTGAGCCAGAAAAATTGTTGCGGCAGCTTGATAGAGGGCGGTTCCATCCATATTAATTGTAGTTCCCAGGGGGATTATAAACTGGCTGATACCGGGCCGGACCTTCAATTCTTCCTCGGCAGTTTGGAGCGATAAAGGCATAACCGCTGCCGAGCTGGAGGTGGAAAAAGCCAGTATCTGGACAGGGCGTATCTTTCTTAAAAATTCCGCAGCAGACATTCCGGTTACAAAAAAAACCGCTATACAATATGTACACAACACCAGTAACAATCCCAGAATTGCTGTAGCCACGTAAGCCGCCATACCAAACAGCGCTTCCAGACCTACCTGAATCACAATCTGGGCCAGCAGGCCGAATACGGCTAGCGGCGCGATATACATAGCCCATTGTACTATCGTCATACAAACGGACTGTATCGAGTCCATAAGATCAAGCAAAGGCCGGGAATTCCTTGGTTTCACGCTGACCAGAGCAATACCGATGATTATTGCAAATATCACCACTTGCAGCATTTGCGTGTTTACCATAGCATGCAAAGGATTATTCGGCAGCAGGTTAATTAGATAATCCGGCATAGTGCCAATGGTAGGGCTGTCCAGGGTTTCCTCTGCTGCCGGCGGCAAGGGATTCTCCTGGTATAAATCAAGCCCCGTTGTGTCCATGTACTGTCCGGGGTTTATAATCATGGTCACAAAAATACCGATAACAATCGCCACGCAGGAGGTAAGAACAAAATAGACTCCCAAACGAAGCCCCAGCTTTTTTAGAAATACGGTATCTTCGTTGCTGGCAATTCCTTGAACGATCGATGCAAAAACCAGGGGGACAACAACCATTTGAATCAGGCTTAAAAACAATTTACCCGGTAGAGCCAGCCAGTTGCCGACGATCAAACCTTGCTCATGTGAAGTCCAACCCGTGGAGGGATTCAGCGCAATACCTACCACGATCCCCAGAAACATTGCGGCCAGCATTTTAGCCCACAGGTGCTGTTTCAACATTTCTCTGATGGGTTTACTGGTACTAATAATCGCTTTTTTGATTGGTTTGCTGATAATCACTAATCACCTCCAGGTAATTAAGATCCTCAGTATAACCACGGGCCGGATTCACCGGTTCAAGAACGTAGATTAAAAGAATACCTGCCTGTTTCACACCGGCAGGCCTTTTTATACCCCCTTCAATTTACAAAAATCTGTATGTGATTACATTTTATCATAGTTATAATTATTAGTATATAAGGCAGCCTTTGTTGCCGGCCTGGTGCCGGAAGGACCGGTACACGAAAAAAGACTTGCCCCAGCAGCAAACTAGTAGTAAGATATTATTATGGTTTCCAAATAATGGATGAGTACTATAAAGCAAAACCTTCACCGGTTGGTACTGAAGAATATTGATCACGAGCATGCGAGCGTGTATCGTATGATGCGCTTGATATAGCCCATACGACAGGAGATTATGGAGATTTTCTGAAAAAAATATTAGAGGGCAGGTCATTTGAGATTCGAAGTGAATCAGACCCACCCTCTAATTGAGGTGTACTTCCAGGTACGTCCCTCCTTAGGGTAACTATTTTGCTTCGTCCTCCTGATGAGGTTTTCGCTGTGGTCCTTAGCTGCGCCTGCTAACCGCTCAACCTTGAGCACCGGCTTACTTACTCTTTCCAGCAGCTTTACTCTAGCCACTGAAGCTTTCCATAAACCTGGCTGATTTCTTACTTCAATCTTCAGAAACCTGCCTTTGAGCTAATAAGTTACAGGTGTACCGGTTTACTTACTCATCCCGGTGGCTTTACCCTAGCCGCCGAGCTTTCAGTTTTTCCTTACTCCCCCACCAGCTTTACCTTAGCCTGCGGGATTTCAGTTAACCTGGACGGTCCCTAACCAGCCTCCCCGGCTTTAGTTACCTTCCTTTGAACTCCCTTACTTACGGGTCCGGCCACTCTACTCCCCCGCCGGCTGTACCTTAGCCACCGGAGTTTCAGCATTCCTACCTCCCTACGGGCTTTACCTCAGCCCCGAGGGTTTCAGTCAGCCTGTTTGATCCTTACTTCGCCTCACGGCTTTTCAGCGATCTCCCTTTGAACCCTTATTGCGGGTGGCGCCGGTTTCCCTACTCACCTTTGGCTTTACCCTAGCCGTCTGATTTTCAGTTACCCTACTCCCCCGACAGCTTTACTTTAGCTGCTGGAATTTCGGTCAACCTGGCCGGACCTGCTCTGCTTACGCATTTCAGTGCCGCCCCTTGCGCCACTTCCGGTTAAGCTTACTTCCGCGACTTAAGGCCATCAGCTATCGAAGCCTATCCCAGTACTCTGGATGTGGTCCATTTCTTGGGGTAGTTTCATTATAGCCGAGGTCATCTAAAAAGTCAATAGAAAATTCAGAATATTATAAATATTAATCATGGCAGTTCGTTGAGCGGGCTGTTGATGAAGTTCAGAGTTTTTAGGATCAGGCTAGATCAGAGAAAATGACATTCTATGTGATTTCTTGTATAATTAGAGAAAATTAATGGCAGAAGGCGTGTCCAAGTGAAAAGAGGAAAAACTATCATGGCAATCAATAAATCATCTGGCATAATTGAACTTGATATTCATGGCTTGAACAAGCATCAAGCTAAGATATACTTAGATAGCCGGTTAAAGCAGGCTGCAGCCGATGTTTACATAATCCGCGTTGTCCATGGCTATCACGGCGGAACAGAGCTTCGCGAAATGATCCGTAAAGAGTATAAACACAACCCCAAAGTTAAAAGAGTGCAAAAAAGCCTGAATCCCGGGGTTACCGAGCTGATCTTGCGAGAATTGTTCTAGCGCCGGCGCCAGGGTCAGGCCGCTTTTGATAATTGGCTGCCGGTCAGGGGAATTAACCAGCTTCCCCTTGGTTTGCTAACCGCCAATGTTTTGCGCTGCCATAAAAAGGTCAACGGTGGCGGTAATAATGAGCTTGTGGTCGTCAATGAGTGAAATCAGGCCAAGGCTAAAACAAGGGCTTTAACTATTAACGGTTAGAGTCTCTTGTTTTGACCTTGGCCTCGATCTTTTTTCTCTATGCCAGGCCTCGTTTTTAAGAAGGAATAATTAAATAATTGTCGAATCATTTTATGGATAGATAAGGAAATAAATAAAAAAGGAGGATGTAGATTGCGAGCAAAAAGAAAGATTGCAATTGTCGTGTGTCTTTTAATTGGTTTGGTGCTTTTCGTTACAGGGGCGGCTATGGCGGCGGCCATGCCGTCAGACATTCAGGGACACTGGGCGGAGCAACAAATCAGGGAGGGTATTAATGAAGGTGTAATTGAAGGTTATCCGGACGGCACATTTAGACCCGATAATTATGTCACCAGGGCTGAATTTGTAACCCTGGTCAATAGATTCTTCGGGTTTATTGAAAAGGCTGAAATAAACTTCAATGATGTTTCGTCCACAGATTGGTTTTATGAAGAAATTGCCAAGGGGGTGAAAGCCGGATCTATCACAGGTTATCCTGACGGCTCGATGAGACCAAACAATTATATTAGCTGTGAGGAAGCTGCGGCCATACTAACCAAGTTGCATAATTTACAAATACCAGAAAACTTTGACGCGATTAATAAATTTGATGATTTCAACCTCATTCCAGAATGGAGCAAGCAGTATATAAATGCTGTAGTAGTTAATTGTCTAATGATTGGATACCCGGACAATACTCTCCGGCCGGCAAGATTTATTTCTAGGGCGGAAACAGTAGTCATGTTGCTTCGTGATATCTGTGAACCCGATAAACCTATCGATAGTGACAATGGCGATGACAGTAGCGATAGAAGAAGTGGCGGTGGCGGTGGCGGTGGTGGTGACAGAACAGCGCCCCGTCTTATTGCGGCAACCTTTACTTTGCATGAAGGTGGGACATATTCAGGAGGTAAATACGAAGGCGGGGAACATAATATATATGATGTAGTAATAGAAAAAAATAAAAATGACTTTACGGGCAGCGTCGATTTTAGCAATAAGGACCCCTATAGCTGGATTACTAGTGGAACCATAACAGTTTCCGAGAAGCCGGTGACGTTAGCATTAACGGAGCATAATGCCATCGATCTTG
>JAQVOX010000087.1 GCA_028702435.1 Desulfotomaculaceae bacterium
AGTTTTTGTTGCGGTGATATCTGTTTTCTTGGCATGGGATGCGCTCCTTTCCTATTGGTTAATATGTTTCTAGGTTGGTGTCGCTTATTCCCTGCCAATTCGTGTCTCATTTTTTGGGTCCATTATAATAGCGCCCAAACGCAGGCTAATTAAAAGGGTTGGTTTCTTATTTGGCAATACATTGCCAAATAAGAAATTGTCGATTATAATTTATTAATTATGGGATATTTTCCGGCAATGAAACAACAAAAAATATGGCGGGTAAAAACTCCTTCTCCATCCTTACAGCAAATTCTAGCGCACCATTTAGGGATTTCTTTAATTACAGCCCAACTACTAATTAACCGTGGTATCTATACAATTGAACAGGGCAGCGCCTTTTTGAGCTGTGCGCTGGAGAGACTGCATAGCCCACTTCTGTTATCAGATATGAAGAAAGCGGTTGCACGTGTGCTTCAGGCTGTACAGGCCGGAGAAAAAATTTTAATCTATGGTGATTACGACGCTGACGGAATAACGGCTACAGTCCTGCTACTGCAGGTCACTCGACGCCTGGGCGCCATAGCGGGCTACTTTATTCCGCACCGCCTGGAACACGGCTACGGCCTTCGTCAGGATATCCTGCAACAGGCTAAAGAGACGGGAACAAGCCTTGTTATCACCGTTGATTGTGGCATTAGCGCCAACCTGGAAGCTGCCTGGGCAGAAGAAAATGACCTGGATTTAATTATCACGGACCACCATGAGCCGCCGCCGGTTTTGCCGCGGGCGCTGGCTGTGATCAACCCCAAAAGGACGGACAGTAATTACCCGTTTCATGATTTGGCCGGGGTCGGTGTGGCGCTTAAATTTGCCCAAGCCCTTTTAGAGGCTACAGGTGCGGAAAAACAAACCTGGCTGGACTATCTGGATCTGGCCTGTCTAGGGACGATTGCTGATATAGTTCCCCTGCACGGGGAAAACCGGATTTTGGTAAAACATGGCTTAACCAGACTGGCCGGTACCACCAGGCCGGGGCTAAAGGCCTTGTTCAAGGTGAGCGGGGTAAGCACAAATAGTTTGGGAGCTGAAGAGGTTGGCTTCAGGCTGACACCACGTCTTAACGCAGCGGGACGCATCGGCAGCCCCGACCAGGCAGTCCGGCTTTTACTCACTGGCAATGACGACGAGGCAGAGGAACTGGCAAATGTATTGCATCAGGGTAACCAGCACAGACAGGAGCTAGAAGCCGCTGTATTAGAAGAGGCTATGCAGATTTTGGAGAGCCGTCCTGCCCTGGCGGCAGGCAAAGTCATTGTTTTGTACTCAGCCGGGTGGCATCCGGGAGTAATTGGAATTGTCGCATCCAGGCTGTTGGACCGTTTTTACCGCCCGGTAATTTTAATAGCCATTGAGGGTGAAGCCGGATCGGGGTCTGCGAGAAGCATTCCTGGCTTTAACATTTACCAGGCGATTTCTCACTGTCAGGAATACTTGATTAGCGCCGGGGGGCACGCCCTGGCGGCGGGCTTTTCCATCGCCACTGACAAGCTCGAGGATTTTTATCAAGCGATCAACCAGTATGCCGACCATGTTCTGGAAGAAGATAAAATGGTGCCTGGTTTAGATATTGACGGCTTAATTGACATGAGCCAAGTTACCGAGGAACTGGTCAATGAAATAAATCTCCTGCAGCCTTTTGGGCACAGCAACCCGGCCCCGCTGTTTAGCTGCCGGGAGGCCTCGGTACTCACTTACCGGGGAGTAGGCCGGAACTCCGCCCACTTAAAGATGCGCCTGCGTTCCGGAGGAGTAATATTGGACAGCATTGGCTTTAATCTTGGCGCCTTTACGGAGGCGCTGGCAACAAGAGAGGCGGTGGATCTGGCTTTTGTGCCGGGGGTAAATGAATACAACGGGCGCCGCTCGCTGCAGCTGGAAATAAAGGACCTGGGTCTGCCGGCGGTGCTGGAACTTGAAGGAAAAGATGGCGCAACAGGTGTTGCTTTGGCTCAGCCCTCTATTAGACCTGCACACAGTAGGCCTGAAAATAACAGCGAACTTTTTATGCCAGAATTCATACTTTCCACATTGCAAGAAATAGAAATAACAAAAATACCCGGCAAGCTTAAGCAAGACTACACCAAGAAGGAGAGAAAATTAGAATTATTTGACAGGCGTGATACTTTTGATCGACATATCAAGCTTAGTGAACTGGTTGGTAACGCAGAGCCGGCGTTGGTAATCACGACGTGTGGTTACCAGACGATCGAAATAGCTTGCTTATTGCAAGGATCTGATCCTTATATGCAAAGAAAGGCTGCTTTTTGCCACCACCTGCTACCGGAAAAAACGATTGCTGAAAAGGTGGCTAGGTTTAAGGCAGGCGAGCTGCAAGCCCTGGTGACCACCCCGGCGTTGGCCCGGCGAGCAGGGATTAAACCCAGCCGGGTGATCATTTATCACCTACCCTTTAATTTAGAATCGTTTAAAGATATGATCGACTTGGTAGAAACAGGTGGCAAAGTTTACCTGTTTTTCGGCAGGAAAGATTTGAAAAACAATATAGAGGAACTGAAAATACTGGCGCCGAGACGGGAACACCTGGCTTTTGTTTACACTATGCTGCGCAGCCAGGCTAACACAAGCAAGCAATTTAAATTTGACCTTACCCGGGCCGCAAGGGAAGTGTCCGCTGCCGGCTATCCCGGCGCCCACGAGCTGACCATAGCAATAGCCCTGAAAATATTTGCGGAGCTTGGCTTTTTGCTGACAGTGAAAAAGGATATAGAGCATGATGTCAGTCTTTTACCAACACCTAAGGAAAAGCGGAATTTATCAGGATCAATAACGTATAGATGGCTGCACCAGATTAAGGACGAATCAATTGCCTGGATGAACAAACTATTAACAGAGCCTGCTGAGCATTTAACCCAGTTATTAATGGCATAAGGATAATTCTTTTTAAAATATACGGAAAAGGAATATGAATTTTTATGGAAACTCCTGCCTATATTTCTCCCCACAGTAAAACTTCTTCCCATAGGGTGAGTAATACTATGGATAGTGGAGCACTTTTGGAACAATTACTTCAAAAATTAAAGGATTATCGTGCCAGGATAGATGTTTCTATTATTAATGACGCTTTTAAGTATGCTGAAGCAGCGCACCGGGAACAAAAAAGATTTTCCGGCGATCCTTATATAGTCCACCCGGTGGAGGTGGCTAAGGTCCTGGTCGAGCTTGAGTTGGATCAGGAGACAATAGTGGCGGGGCTACTTCATGATGTTGTGGAGGACACTGGAATTACCCTGTCCGATATTGAAGAGCGCTTTGGGAGTGAGATAGCGCTCCTAGTCGATGGGGTGACCAAGCTCAGCCGGATCGAGTATGTATCCAAGGAAGAACAGCAGGCGGAAAATTTACGCAAGATGTTTCTAGCAATGGCCAAAGATATCAGGGTGATCCTAATTAAATTAGCTGACCGCCTGCATAATATGCGTACTTTAAAATACCATCCAGAGGATAAGCAGGTAGAAATATCCAAGGAAACACTGGAGATATTTGCCCCGCTGGCTCACCGTCTGGGGATTTCCAGGATAAAGTGGGAACTGGAAGACTTAGCCTTTAGGTTTACCGACACCGAAAAATACTTCGAACTGGTAGATAAGATTGCCAAGACACGCGGCAAGCGTGAGGAATATATCAGCTCTGTAATCTTGATCCTAAAGGACAAGTTTGCAGCGATGGGGGTTGACGCCGAGATCATGGGCCGGCCGAAACACCTATATAGCATCAATGAAAAAATGCAGAGACAGCAAAAGGAATTTAACGAGATTTTTGATGTAATGGCTGTGCGCTGCATTGTCCAAACAGTGCGGGACTGCTATGCTACACTTGGTATCGTGCATACTTTATGGACCCCCATCCCCGGGCGATTTAAAGATTTTATTGCTATGCCCAAGTCAAATATGTATCAGTCGCTGCATACAACAGTAATTGGACCAAACGGAGAGCCTTTAGAAATACAAATTCGCACTTGGGAAATGCACCGCACAGCAGATTATGGTATCGCCGCCCACTGGCGCTATAAAGAGGGCGGCCGGGGAGACCGCGACTTTGATAAGAAGTTAGCCTGGCTGCGGCAACTCCTGGATTGGCAGTACGACCTGCGGGATGCCAGAGAGTTTATGGAAAGCCTTAAAATAGACTTGTTTGAAGATACTGTTTTCGTATTTTCACCCAAGGGAGATGTAATTGAGCTGACGGCAGGGTCAATGCCTCTTGATTTTGCCTACCGCATTCACACAGCTGTGGGCCACAGCTGTGTAGGGGCAAAAGTTAACGGTCGGATTGTTTCGCTTGACTATAAGTTAAAAAATGGTGATATTATTACTATCTTGACTTCAAAAAACAGCGCCCCCAAGCAAGGCTGGCTGAACCTGACTAAGACTTCTCAGGCCAGAACCAAAATCAGGCAGTGGTTTAAAAAAGAACAGCGGGAAGAAAATATTATCAAAGGCAAGGAGATCCTTGACCGCGAAGTAAAAAAGCAAGGAATAGACCCGGAGCAGATCAAAAGCGAAAAACTTTTGGAATTCGGTAAACGGCTAAATATTTTGACTGTTGATGACGTGTATGCAGCGATCGGTGACGGCGTGGTCATGGCAAGCAATATTTTGTCAAAAATCAGGCTGGAGGAGGCCAAGACAGAGAAGAAGGCTCTTTTAGCGGAAGAGGCGCAAGCCTTAATCAGCGAGACCAGGCCTTCAACCGGCTGGGGCAAACCGACCAAAGGCATCCGGGTAAAAGGCGTAGACAATCTGCTGATCAGGTTATCCCACTGCTGCAATCCGGTACCTGGCGACCCAATCATCGGGTATATTACCAGGGGAAGGGGAGTGTCGATCCACCGCTCCGACTGCAGAAACTTGGCTTATGCGATCCGGTCAGAAAAGGAGCGCCTGGTAGAAGTAGTCTGGGATAAGGATTTTGTGGAGCCTTTTCAGGTTAGGCTTGAAGTATCCGGTATGGACCGTGCCGGGCTCCTTAGTGACGTTATGTTCGTCCTGATGGAAATAAAAATTAGTGCCAACTGGGTTACCGCTAGGGGTAAAAAAGACCAGGGGGCAGTAATTGATTTAGTACTGGATGTCAAAGCGATGGATCAGCTAGAATTTATCATCAATAAAATTAAGCGGATCAAGGATGTTTATGATGTGAGGAGGGTCAGCTTCTCTGGCCGGTCTTAGCAGGAAAAAATCTTGATCATGCTACCTAGCAAAAACAGCGGTTTAACCGGCACTTTAATCTTAGTGTTACGTTGCCTGACAGGCCTAAAAATTTAATAAAAAGCGCTTGAAGGGGGAGGTAGCTTATTGAGAGCTGTGGTGCAAAGGGTTATTCGGGCTTCAGTAACAGTTGAAGGCAAGGTTGTGGGGGAGATCGGGCGCGGCCTGATGGTGCTAATCGGATTCAAACGTACTGATACTCTGGCAGATGTGGAGTATTTGGCTGACAAAATTGCTCACCTGAGAGTGTTTGAGGATGCCCTGGGCAAGATGAATCTTTCAATCAAGGAAGCAGGCTGTCAGGTTCTGGCGGTTTCTCAGTTTACCCTTTACGGAGACTGCCGGAAAGGAAGGCGGCCTAGTTTTTACGACGCAGCCTCGCCTGAGAATGCACGCAAGCTTTATGAAATATTTATCAAAGAGTTGGAAAAACTGGGACTAAAGGTGGCTACCGGATGCTTTCGCGAGTATATGAAGGTAGAGATTATTAATGATGGTCCGGTGACTTTACTTTTAGATAGTAACAAAATATTTTAAACGGAGGTATACAAACTATGCTATTGGTTGGATTTTCGGTGGGACCGATTGAGTCAAATTGTTACATTGTCGGGTGTGAGGAAACCAAGGAGGCAGCGATAGTGGATCCGGGGGCGGAAGCCAAGCGGATCTTAAGTAAAGCCGAGTCGCTGGGGGTTGATATTCGCTACATAATTTTAACTCACGGACATATTGACCATATCGGCGCTTTGGCTGAAGTACAACGGGACACCGGCGCAAAAGTGTTGATTCACGCTGAAGACGCCGGCATGCTTACCGACTCTGGCAAGAACCTCTCCACCTATATGGGCTCGCTGATAACCATGAAGGCAGCAGACCGGCTTCTACAAGACGGGGATGTGATCAAGGTCGGGAAGGAAACAATTGAGGTGCTGCACACCCCCGGTCACACCAGGGGCGGGATCAGTCTTAAGTGTGAGGCCGGTATTCTCTCTGGAGACACCCTTTTCTACGGCTCGATCGGACGCTCTGACTTTCCGGGAGGCAGCCATAACCAGCTGATCGCCTCGATCGAAAATAAACTTTTAAAATTCCCACCGGAAACTAGAGTATACCCAGGCCACGGCCCGGCGACCACCATCGGCTGGGAAAGGTTGCATAACCCGTTTCTGCGTTAGAGGGAGAAATGCTAACCGTGAGAGGGAACCCTATAATTATCGGGTTCTCTCTTTGTTTGATCGTTGTGGCGTTATTCTACAAGAATTGATGAAAGAAGGTTGTTTAATAATATGGGTGTTAATAAAAAAACCGCTATTATCACTGGCGCGGGAAGTGGAATTGGCGCTGGTATTGCTCTAAAGCTGGCGAAAAAAGGGGCTGATGTTGTCGTGCTGGACATCAACAGGCCAGGCGCTGAAAAAATAGCCAAAGAAATAAATGACACCGGTGGTAAAGCAATTGCTGTTCAGGCTGATATCACTAGTTGGCCGGAGGTTAACGCCGTAGTAGAAGAAACGATCCGTGTGTTCGGGACGATCGATATTCTAGTAAATAACGCCGGGGCATTAAAGGACAGCTCAATTCTAAAAATGGCCGAACAGGATTGGGACCTTGTGATCGACACTTGTCTTAAGGGATCCTGGCATTGCTGTAAGGCTGTCCTGGGGCACATGCGGTCACAAAACTTTGGGCGGGTGATAAACATTACCTCCCGGGCGTGGTTA
Source organism: Desulfotomaculaceae bacterium (assembly GCA_028702435.1). Lineage (GTDB taxonomy): Bacteria > Bacillota > Desulfotomaculia > Desulfotomaculales > Pelotomaculaceae > MVQL01. Next base: position 6,992 of record JAQVOX010000087.1, read on the forward strand.
GGCAATCCCGGTCAATCTAATTACTCTTCTGCTAAGGCAGGCATAGTGGGGCTAACAAGATCTCTGGCGCTGGAGTTTGCAAGTTATGGTATTACTGTAAATATTGTGGCGCCAGGCTTTATTGAAGCGCCTATGGCCCGGCGACTGCCGCTAGAAACTCAGCAAAAGGTAATCAATGCCCAACCTATTAAGAGACCGGGCAGGGTAGAGGATGTGGCCAATGCAGTATTATTTTTTTGTGACGATGAAACCAGCTACATCACTGGACAAATTTTATACGTGGATGGCGGCCGCCATGTTATATAATTATATTGCTGCCCCTTGTCTTTTACTATTGAGTTATAGCAAAATCAATTTTGTTAGTTGAGATAGGTTGTTTTTAGAAATTTGTATTAGACCCTCTTAAATTATGGAGAATGTTGTCCGACAGGTGAAATTTAAGATTGTTTCTTTGTTAATTTAATGGTATAATACTTTTTGTTTACGGGATGTAGCTCAGTTTGGCTAGAGCGCACGGTTCGGGACCGTGAGGTCGCACGTTCAAGTCGTGTCATCCCGACCAGCTATATTAAAAAGAGGTTCCGTATACGGCGTTTCCAAAGTTTACACATTACTTCGCAAAGTAACATTCCTAAGGTATCCGGCACGTTTTAAATCTTTCGTTGGATAAGACTCTTAACAAGATTGGGCTATGGGCAGTACGCCAGTAGCCTTTTTTATGTTGGCTATGTGCTTAGCACTATCAACCCGCATCAGGGACTTTCACCCGTTGACTGTGCCCAATGCCGGGCGCACTCTTTAAAAGCCTGGAGCTTTATCGCCCCAGGCTTTTCTTTAAATTAAAAATTCGGTGGCACTGTTTTAGCTGAGCACCCTACGCGCACCCAAGTAGCGTTTGCTGTAATAAGCATCGGAAAGCGAAGTGATGGTCACTTTGCCTGCTCCAGAACTGGCATGAATAAATTGGTTGTTTCCAATATAAATTCCAACGTGAGATGCACCGCGCTGGTATGTAGTAAAGAACACTAAATCTCCTACACTTGGTTTACTCACTTGGACTCCGGCGCGAAATTGATCGGCGGCTGTACGGGACAAACTAACACCCATTTGCTTGTACACATAGCTGGTATACCCCGAGCAGTCAAAACCTC
>JAQVOX010000088.1:0-6831 GCA_028702435.1 Desulfotomaculaceae bacterium
ATTGCCTTTTTTAGGATGATTTTTGTTTAATCGCTTCTCTTTGCTATGTGAAGTTGTCAAGGAGCAATAATTTGGGAACTCTTACTAATACTGTCCAATATGTTTATCGACTTTCCGAGATACTACTATTAACTATAACTACTGTTGTATATTTTAACCCACGAGCTGCCCGCCTATTCGCTTTACTCAACAGGGTTATAATCGCAATATCGTAGGAGTCTTGCCGGATGTTCTTAATAAGCAGCTGCTGACTTAAGCCGTTGATCTATGAAAATATAGACGTGATCACCAGGAAAGTGGTTAAAGCAATCATAGTCACCGTCGTTACCCATGCCACTAGGTTAAATGTCCGGGAATTAACATACTCGCCCATTAGGTCCCGGTCGTTAATCAAATTAAGCATAAAGATCAGTACCAGCGGAAGCAGCACGCCATTAATCACCTGGGTCCAAATCATGATCGGAATCAGTGGAATATCAGGGATTAAAATGATCCCAGCGCCGGTAACTACTAGAAAGGTATAAAGCCAATAAAAAACCGGCGCCTCCTGCCAGGTCTTGTTCACACCAGCCTCAAAGCCCAGGGCTTCACAGATCAAGTAGGCCGTAGAAAGCGGTAAAATTGAAGCGGCGAACAAAGACGCGTTTAATAACCCGAAGGCAAACAGCGCTGAGGCCCATCGGCCGGCCAAAGGCTTCAGGGCACTGGCCGCGTCCTGGGCAGTTTCAATGGCAATGCCGTTTTCATGCAGTGTTGCCGCACAGGCGACAACGATACAGATGGCCACTACGTTAACCATGATCACACCGACAATCACGTCCAGGCGTGAAAGCTTGTAATCGTTAACCGATATCCCTTTTTCGACCACAGCCGACTGAATATAAAACTGCATCCAAGGCGCAATAGTGGTGCCTACCAGGCCAATTAACATAATTAGATACTGGTCGTCAAATTCAAAGTGGGGAGTTACTATTTCTTGCAGCACAATATCCCAAGGTGGCTTTGCCATAATGCATGAAATTATATACGAAAAGTATAGCGCTGAGGCTGCCAGAAATATTTTTTCCACTCGCCTATATGTTCCCTTGACTATAATCCACCAAACAATAAAAGCGGAAATAGGAACGGAAATATACTTGTTTACGTTAAATATCTCCAGACTAGCGGCTACGCCTGCAAATTCGGCAATGGTATTGCCAAGGCCGGAAAGGACTAGCCCGAGCATAGCAAAAAAAATCAGACGTACCCCGTATTTTTCACGAATCAGGTCTGCCAGTCCTTTGCCGGTAACGGCCCCCATCCGCACACCCATTTCCTGCACCACAAAAAGGGCCACAATAATAGGAATAAATACCCATAACACTTGGTAACCAAAAGTAGCCCCGGCTACGGAATAAGTGGTGATCCCCCCGGCATCGTTATCAACATTGGCCGTAATTACACCCGGACCTAAAATGGCAAAAAAAATAATAATTTTTTTTAGAAAAGCCGGTTTCTTCATCATTTATACCTCTTGCCAAAGGCTTTACGCACCATATAATAGGAAAAACTTTCTAAATTTTTGCGGTCCGGCACAACGATGCCCAAAGCATCACCGACGGTTATGATCCCTAGCATACAGCCGTTCTGATCTACAACCGGCACGGCGATTAGATCATATTTCACAATAGTGTCCAGGACATCTCTGTGAACGTCATCAGCAAGCACGGTGATAACCCTTTCCTGCATTATTTGAGATATTGAGGTAACGGGCTGGGTCATGATTAACTCACGCAGTGATAACACACCCAAAAGTTTTTCGTTCTCATCCAGAACATAAAGGTAATAAATTATTTCCGCCTCTTGGGCCGTCTCACGAATTCTGTTGATAGCCTCCTGGGCGGTCATATTTAAGGAAAGGGTAATAAACTCTGTGGTCATAAGAGCGCCGGCAGTGTCATCCGGATATTCCATAAGCTCCCGGACATCTTCCGCTTCCTCGGGTTCCATCAAGCTTAGCAGTTCGTCCGACTGCTCTTGAGTAAGTTCCCCCAGCAAGTCAGCCGCCTCGTCAGGCGCCATTTCCACTAGAATCTTAGAGACACGCTCGTTGTCCAAGCGCTTGATAATATTTACCTGAGTGCCCAGGTCTACCTCGCCCAGGGCTTCGGCGGCGGTCTGGTTATCAAGAGTACGGATAAAGTCAGGCCTTTCGTAGTAATCAAGTTCTTCAATAATCTCAGCAATGTCGGCAGGGTGCAGCAGGCTGAATTTATCGGTCGCTTCGGATAGCTTTAGATTTGCAGTCCGGGTCCGGATTGGCTCAAGATACTGCCAACCTACCAGGCTTGAAGGTAGCCGCCCGGTAATTGGCTCGTAGCCGGTTATCCTTCTGATTAAGCCGCGTACACCGACATCTACCGCGCTGAGTATTACTTCGAAGGTATCATTCCTTTTTAGCAAGGATAGCTGGATATCATTTACCCTGACCAGCTTTGACCCCTTGATATCTACAATTTGTTTATCTAGAAGCCATTTCTTGACCAATAGTTCATTTTCTTGCAGTTCTTTTGTTTTTGTTTGCTCCATTTTATGCTTAAGGAAAAGACCTTTTCGGCTGAGTTCGTTGAATTCTGATACACAAATGATCTTTTGACTTCCCTTGGTGTATTTGGTACCAACCACCCGGGGGAAGGCCCCATCCCAAAGCACTGCCAGGTCCCTGATTCTCCCTACTTTTTGGCCGGCCCCGTCGAAAATCTTTTTGCCAAGGATTTTGCTAACAAATATTTCTCCCCGCGCTTTAACTTCTAGCAATTAAGAGCGCCCCCTCTCCCCTCTCCGGAAAACATAACTATCAAAAAATTATATAGCATTACCAAAAATATTGTCTGTCAAGGTACAATTTGTCAATCTTTCGGGCACAATTATTATTTTACTTCTGGAAGCATAATAAAACAAGAGAGCAAAAGCTAATAACCTACAAATTCTAATATTGACTTTTAACAAGATTATTTAAAAGTATTTAACCGTTTTTAAATAGTGTAATCGCCTTATAACCCTGTATTTTTAGTTTAGTATTATCGATCACCCTGCAATATATGGTTATATGAATTGCTTATTATTTACAATAATAATAAAATAAAAAAGAGAGAGGACATTTAAGATTTTCGCTCGCTGCTTATTACCTTAGAAAAAGGATGTGTGATCATGAAAATCATCATTAAATCCGGTTCTTATTCCTGGATTGCCCGCATTTTTGATACAACAACAGGCCATTTAATCAAGCAAGCGCTTCCTCTAAAGGGTAGGGCTAACCGTTGGGGAGATGAGATCTACTTTTCTATTCCGGTAGATGCGCAGCTCGAGTCAAACGCCACTGCTCTAGTTTCCATTGGCCAATTAGGATATTGGCCTACCGGAAAAGCGTTTTGTATCTTTTTCGGACCAACCCCGGTCAGCACGGGAAGTGAAATCCGGGCAGCCAGCGCAGTTAATATCTTCGGGCAAGTGGAAGGTGACCTCAGCGGTTTGGGCAGCGTAGCTGACGGCGCAGAGGTAATCGTGGCAGGAGCTGAGTAGACTTACAGAGCCCTTCTAACCAATCCGGCTCGACTTGATGTACCCCAAAATAAGGTGTTCGTTGTGAGAGGTTGCCGGATTTACAGTTCCGTGGCAAACCCGGTCAGGTCTTTCAGCATTTCCGCTTCCGAGCCGGGCCGGCAGTAAAAAAGCCGGTGAGCGCCAATACCCAGTTGTTCCAGCAGCTCTTTAGCGCGGGAAACCACCCGCTCGGTGGCGGCGCTCCCACCGAGGTGGCGGCACCGGCCGTTTTGGCAGGCGATTACCGCAACCCCGCCGGCGCCGCGCTCAAAGGCAGCCAGAAGCCATTCCAGGCGCAAAGCCCCGGCAGATGGCAACTCTATTACCTGGATCCGGTTTTGCGACAGGGCACTTTTCAGCCGGTCCAGGCACAGCCCGTCAGCTATGGCGCCCCGGCAGGCAAATATGGTCAAGAGCCGGCTATCTGCACGCGTATCTAGTGCTTGCTCAATCACGGCCAGTGACTGATCAATAGTATCCGGTTCAAGTAGTTCCATGGTAATCGCACCGGACGGACAGGCTGCCGCACATATACCGCAGGCCATACAACCATCAACGGAAATCTGCGCATATTCCCCCACCACCGGCACACCGTAAGGGCATACCCGTTGGCAGGTCAGGCAGGCAGAGCATTTTTCTATATTTACTCTGGCCCCTAACCCGCAATTCAAACACCGTCTCACTTCCTGGAGGGCCTCATTTTCGCCCAACCCCAGCTCGTACGGCAGCAGATTGAGGGCACGCTGCGCGGGCAGTAGCGCAGGCATTTCCTGCCGGGCAAAGCGAGGCGCCTGGTCAGCCACCTCGCCGGGCAGTTCGCCAATTAAATATAATTCTTTTTCTGCCGGGGCTGGTTTTGTACCCTGCAGGTAACAGTCAACTATGCCGGCCACTTGGTGACCCGACGCCACCGCCGCAATGGCCGGACCCGGCCCTTTGGCTAGCTCACCGCAGGCAAAAACACCGGCAGTTCCGGTGGAAAGATTATTTTTATCGATTAGTAGATAGCCATGCGCGTCAGTCTTTAGACCACTCCCCTGTAAAAAGGATTTCTCGGGGGTCTGCCCGATAGCCAGGATAATGGTGTCACCGGGAATGGATAGGGTATAACCTCGTTCAAAAGCCGGGTTGAATTTCCCTTCCCGATCAAAAACAGACTGGACTTTCTGAACTAAAAGGCCGGAAATTCTACCTTCATGAAACAGCACCTCCACCGGGCCATAGCCTGGAATAAGCATTACGCCCTCCGCAAGCGCATCCTGGATTTCCCACTGAGAGGCCGGCATCTGCTCCCTTTCCTCCAGGCACATCACCATAACATCGGGCGCCCCGAGGCGCACTGCGGTGCGGGCCACATCCATCGCCACATTGCCCCCGCCAATGACCAGGACCTGCTTGCCAATCTGCGGCTTTTCTCCTAAATTTGCTGCTTTTAGAAAGGGCAGCGCCAATAATATATCAGGGTGTTCAAAACCGGGTCGGTCTACACCCCGCCCCCCCCAGAGTCCTGTACCAATTACAATGGCGTCATATTGGCGTCGTAGCTCTTCAATTTGCACATCGATGCCCACCTCTACCCCCGGCACAAACTCTACTCCAGCTAAATAGATCTGCCCAATGTCGCGTCTGAGCATTTCCCGGGGCAGCCGGAAAATCGGTAGCGAAGCTAGAAAATGACCGCCGGGCTCCTGGCTACGTTCATAAACGGTAACCCTGTAGCCATGCCGGGCTAGATCATAGGCGGCGGTCAGACCGGCCGGACCGGATCCAACAACAGCAACCTTTTTTCCGGAAAAAATAATATTTTTATTCTCTGCTACCCCCCCCACCGCATCTACCGCAAAGCGCTTTAAATTGCGGATGGACAGTGGCGCGTCAACCTGTGCCCGGCGGCAGGCGCCCTCGCAGGGGTGCGGGCAGACCCAGGCGCATACTGATGGGAAAGGATTATTAGCCTTAATCAGCCGGTAGGCTTCCTGGTAATCGCGCCTGGATATGGCCGCCACATAGCCGCGTACATCTGTATGAACTGGACAGGCATTAGTGCAGGGCGGTATAATTGCTAGCAATGGAAGACCTCCTCACACAATTGATATCGAACGATACAAAGCTTCATGAATGATTATAGCCTTAAAGATAAATTTATTGCAAAAGTTTTTTTGGGTTAAAAATTAAAATAGTCTTTGATACGACAGGATTAATCATTTTTACCCCGAATATGTGTAAAGGTAATTTTCATACGTGTCAATTTACAATATATTTATAAATTTCCGGTACTGACGAAATAATATTTGGTAAATACTGTTGTAAGGGAGAATAAATATCAAATGAAATTTCCAGAATTAAAAATCGGTCAGCTAGTACCGCGCTACCCAATTATTCAGGGAGGTATGTCCTTGCGAGTATCTACTGCGCCACTCGCCGCTGCAGTGGCTAACAGCGGTGGGATTGGGGTGATTGGTGCTTCAGCAATGCCCATAGAGGAATTACGAAACGAAATTAGATTAGCCCGCAGCAAAACTAAGGGCATTATTGGCGTTAATATAATGTATGCTGTCCAGCAATTTGCCGCCATGGTCCATTCTGCGATAGAGGAAAAAATAGACCTGATCATTACCGGGGCCGGCTTCTCACGTGATATCTTCCACTGGGGCAAAGAAGCGGGAGTGCCGATCGTGCCAATCGTATCATCATCCAAGCTGGCTAAAATTTCTGAAAAGCTTGGGGCGGCCGCTATTGTAGCCGAAGGAACCGAAGCCGGCGGGCATTTAGGCACAAAGCGCTCGATTTACGAAATCCTTCCGGAAATCGTTGCCGCCGTCAAGGTGCCGGTTATCGCCGCCGGCGGTATTGTTGATGGCAAAGGGATAGCTAAAGCAATCCGGATGGGCGCCAGCGGAGTGCAAATGGCCACCCGGTTTGTGCTAAGCAATGAATGCACTGTGGCTGATGCTTTCAAACAATTGTATCTAAAGGCCAACGCGGACGACGTAGTCCTGATCCCCAGCCCGGTGGGCATGCCAGGCCGGGCTTTGCACAACGCCTTTGCTGATAAGATACTTAAGGGGAATGCGCCAAAGCCTGAAAAATGCGACGGCTGCTTGAAAAATTGCTCCCGCGAGTATTGTATCTTTCAGGCCTTGGAAAATTCCCGGATCGGTCAGGTTAGTGATGGAGTGGTTTTCACCGGCCAAAACGTGTACAAAATAAAGGACATCCTGCCGGTACAAACGATTTTTGATCACCTAA
>JAQVOX010000088.1:6841-8038 GCA_028702435.1 Desulfotomaculaceae bacterium
TCCAAGAATTTGCCCAAGAACCGGAAGTTGAAGCCTAAAAATAGCATTAAGGTAAAAGTAGGAACCTGTTTATGGTTCCTGCTTTTATTATGTCTAAATATAGATTATATCCTCATCAAAATCAGTTATCGTTTCCAGACCGCCCGCTGTTACTATAAAAGTATTCTCGATACCTACCGCCCCGTCTGGGAAAACAAATTTGGGCTCAATAGCAATCACCATGCCTTCTGCCAGCGGGATTTTAAAACCGGCGGCGATCACCGGCGGCTCATCAAGTTCCAGGCCCACACCATGGCCGACAAAGGACACCTGTTCGGGAAAACCCATGAAATGCTTGCCGAAGCCATGTGTTTGGGCTGTCTGCAAGGCCACATCGTAGAGCTCGGAGCAGGCTACCCCCGGCTTGGCTTTCTTTTTAATCTCCGCCAGGATGGCGCGGGAAGCAGTATAGGCTTGAACCAGGTGATCCGGAAGCTCTCCCATACAAAACATCCTGGTCTGGTCAACAATGTAACCGTCTAGATTAAACCCGTAATCAACCATTACCGGCTCATTTTTGCTGATTTTTTTAAACCCGGCGCTCTGCGGATAGGAAGGATCCGGCCCCCTGCCGCCGGTAGGCCCGTCAAAATAGCTGGGTACCGCCAGGTTAATACCCGATATCAAGTGGCCGTAACAAAGTTCCTGGTTAAACCCGCGCAGCCTGAGCATACAATGATGTCCTCGCTTTCTAGCGGCTGCCTCCACTAATCCGGCCAGCTCCAGTTCGGTGATACCTTCTTGTAACATATTTTTAATCAAAGAAAATACTTCTTGATTCAGTTGGGCAGAGGTCTTGATTAATTCCAGCTCGTAAGGTGACTTGATCATCCGAATCGAACGGATGTAAGGGCTGATATCAATTATTTCAGCCGGGTCAAATATCTTTTGATAGCGCCGGTACTGGACCACAGGCAACACGTCCAACTCAAAGCCGATAGTTTTATACTCTCCATAGCAGTACGCTTTTAAGGCGGCGATCATTTCCTTCGGGTTGTGCAATTGAATTATATTCTCCAGAGCTGATTCTTCCACTGCCCGCGGGAAGCTGCGCCTGACCATCAGCACCGGCCTACCCTCAGCCGGAATAAAAAGATGAGAGCGTTGCACGGTGCCGGTGAAATAAAAGAGATCGGCATTCTGGATAATTATGGCACC
>JAQVOX010000007.1 GCA_028702435.1 Desulfotomaculaceae bacterium
CTTTTTGTTTCCTATTTCAAGAATACCAAGAGCACCCAGGGCATGAAGAGCCATCTCTACCTGGCGCCGGGAGCGGTTTAAACGGAGGGCTAAACCTTCAACCGTATCCCGCGTATGCGGGTTGGCCTGAAAAAAGGCTAACAACTCAATCCTGATTACACTCTGAAGTATGGGGTCCAACTCTTCATGGATATTTTCGCTTATTTTATCACCCACGAGTTCCCTCCTCACTTCCCTTTTCCTGAAGGGAGGGCAATGCGAGGAACTCACAGTAGTCGCCTCCCACCGACTGGCAGTTCATCTCCTCACAAATGATATCTCGATCTAGTAAAACGCTTAAATAAGCGGTAAAAACCCCCCGCAATAGGTCGCATATCACCTGCGGCGAGCGGTAAAGCTGCCCGTACTCATTGGTAATAACTACTTGGAAGGAATCATAACACCGTATTCTAGCCTTAGCAATGGTTAGATCAAGGGACTCCAGCTCTACCCTACCAAAACCGGCATTGGTTAACGCATCAAAAAGGAACCGCAGGCACTCTTCAACGTCAGCATGCAAGGCTCTGACTCTACGGATGGTTTGCAGCCCCGACTGGTAACCGGCTTCATAAAGCACGTGTTTTAAAGCGTGCGGGACGTGATTCTTAATCGACATTAGCATGGAAGCATACATTTCCTTCGGAAAAAGGATTGCCCTGCGGCCGGCAAGCTTTAGCTCATGCCCTTGCCGGGTAACGATTTCCTCTTTCAGTTGGGTGGATGGGAATAGTCGGCCCTGGCAAATTCCTTCTTCTGTTATCTTCACTGAATAAGCATAATGTTTATCCAGTACAATTCGCAAAACCGCCTGTAAACTACCGAGATGTATACAGAAAAGAGGTAAATCCTCCGTCTGGGTCTGCAAGCAGAAGTTTGAGTAAATACAGCCATCACGTTCAGAACTTACTAGCAGGTTATCACCGGATTCCTCTAACTGGTTATTCACCCAATTAGGATATACATTATTTAGGAAGTTGAAGAAAGTTCTGCAAATATCCACCGGCTCTTCTGAGTTGAACTGGTAATCATCCTTGTGATCTTGAAGGAGATGGCTGGTGATCTCGATCATAAACTGCTCTAGCCAATATTGACCGCTGAAGGGAAGTTGGCCTACTGTCTTATACATGCTAAAGTATATCCGGCGAATTGTTTCCAGGAGGAAATCTTTGTTTTTCATTCGCCCACCCCCATATCAGCAGCTACCACGATACCATAGAGTGGACTAATTGTAAATATATGACGAGAAGATACGAATTGCTGGCTTTTCACCTTTCCAACCTGCAATTGACGTAAAGAACTGTACGTGGAGCTTGTGAAACTCATCTTGATAATTAAATTATAAAGGTGATTGGTTATAGTCATTACCCGGGGCTCCAAAACCCCGTTGACAAAGATATCCATTGCCAGTACTCCGCTTTTTCGGAGTTGTTTGATCCGGGTCCGGTGAAACTCTAAAACTTCAGAAGTGTCAGCCATAGTTAAAAGTGTACTCAGGCTATCTACTACCAACCTAACCCTGCGCCCGGCATAGCAACGCAATACTTCCTTTTCCAGGACATAATACTTAACCAGGTGACGGTGGTCGGAAAAGGCATATTTTTCTGCACTCCCGCTTTCCTCATAGGCGTCTATAAAAATTAGCCTGTCCATTTCCTCATAAGCAGGGGCTCCTACCTTAAAGCTCAATAGGTGCTCGCGCATGGCCACGGGGGGTTCATCACAGGCCACGTAGATGCAAGTATCGCCGCAGCGCAGCCCCTCTTTGATAAATTCTCCCGCCAGTACTGTTTTACCAATACCGGAGTCCCCTTCCACGGCAATCTGGGAACCGTATGACACCCCTTTTCCCAGGTTGCGATCCAAACCCTCAATGCCAAAATACGCTGCTTTACGCATATCTATTACCCTCCCAGCCGGGGGAATACCTGTACACCTGAATTATTGATTTCAAGTAGGTGGTTGCCCATGACATGGTTAACTCCCCGCATTTTGTAAAGCTCCAGTTGCCTGACCCGGCGGTTTTGCATTGGAGTCGATTTAAGCAATATAGAACCTTGGACAGTAGATTGGATTGCTTCCAATTTCCCGCTATCTAATATCTCCCAACTGGGGCCAAGTAGTAAAGTGGTATAGTTAAGCCTGTTTAAATAGCTTACAAGGTGATAGAATTTTTCGTGTAGAACAGCAGTATTATCTGTGCGGGACATGAAGCCATAAAAGGAATCTATTACCAGTCGACGGGCGCCGATTGACTCGGCCGTTTCGCTCAACCAGATAATAGTCTCATCAATTTCCATACTAGAGATTGGTCGGTATATAATTTTAACTAAACCTTGCTCTCTAAGATTATTTAGATTCCATGTAAAAAGGCGGGCGTTGGCTAATAATTGCGAGGGAGTTTCCTCCAGAGATAGGTAAATTCCTTTCTCACCGTAATCGATGGCGCCTTTTGCCAAGTACTGCAGGCCCAGCACTGTTTTACCGGTTCCGGAACTACCGGCCACAGCTACGGTAATGCCCCGGGGCAACCCACCCTTTAATAAATCATCGAGTCCCGGCACACCGGTATGCAGCAGCTCAATTTCCTGTTCTGTCTCGCCATAAGAAGTTAATGCCCCAATTAGGGCAAAGACCTTGATCCCTTCGTCTGTTATGCTAAAGGTTTGTTGCCCCGGAATATGTTGTTGTCCCCTTGTTTTGCATATTTCCAGAACGCGTTGACGGTGCAAGCCTGGTCTTTCCTTGTTTTCTAAACGGATCACCGCATCCACCACATATTCCTCGAAGGCGTATTCCCTCTGTCCCTCGCTTTCTCTTTCTTTAACCAGAAAGGAAGTTAAACCCAAACGGCGCAATCCGTTGCAAAAACCATAGACAGTCCTGCGCAGACTAATAGGATCGTTAAGAACGTGAAAATGACTGACGCTGTCCACCAAAATTCGCTTGGCGCCAACTTCACGAACAACTTCCTCAACAAGGTTGACATCTGTATCTGCCAGCACTTCCGGAGACGTACATAAGATTCGTAGTTTATTGGCCTCTTCCAGTTCCCGAAGATCCCAGCCAAAGTTCAGCGCATCACGGTAAATGGACTCGGGTAATTCTTCACAAGTAACAATTACTCCTGGTTCATCAAACTCAGTAATCCCCCGGTACACAAACTCTATGCCGAAAGTGGTTTTGCCTGCACCTGGAACTCCTTCTACCAGAACTGAGTTGCCCCTTACAATGCCACCATACACCAGTTCATCAAAACCTTTGATTCCGGTAGAAACTTTATTCAAAGGACAGCCCCCTCCTTTCGTTTGATATCAGTGAATTAACACAATTCAATAAATTTACCAAAAATCCTTTAAAAATAAATGATTTCTTGAAAAATTTTTAGTATAACCCCTTGTTATCCAGCGAACAAGCAAATAAAAAACAGCCTCAGGCCGTATATGGGAAAATGTTGTCATTATTAATCAAGAAAAAAGCCAGGAGACTGAAATCCTCCTGGCTTTTCATTCTTGATATTTTATTGTATATCTTCTTCTACCGGTGCTGGGGTAACTTTAAGGTATCTATGAAAAAACCATTCTCCCAGGGCTATTAATCCCAGGGCCAGAACCCAACCTAAAGCGGACAGAGTCATCGCCCCATTTATTATTAGGTCGGCTACATAAATTACCACAGCGGCTAACACTACGTCAGCAATTGTTGCTGTAACATTGCCATATGCAGGTAGTATAAATAAATCCCCTACCGCATAGGCAATTACAGCCAACACCAATGCGATTAGTAATGAATTATTAATGGTAAGCATGCTGAAGTATGGCAGGACGATAACACTGATTAGACCAATAATTACAAATTTGGTTAATAAACTGGTAACATGTTTACTTGCCGGTATTTTTGCTGATTCCATAATTATCCATCCCTTCTTTATTATTTAATTGACATTTTTACCTTTTTGTGAAGAATTTATACATGGGAGGCTAATAATTGTTATTGCCATAATTTTAGCTAGGGTGTGAAGATGGTAGATAAACGAATTTGGGAAATAGATTTATTAAGGACTATGGCTATTATTTTTATGGTTGCTTTTCATATCGTAGTTGATTTAAACAGATTTGTTGGTATAGATATTGATTATCTTAGCGGATTTTGGTATTGGGAAGGCAAAGCATCGGCTTTGACCTTTATATTTCTGGCAGGAATCAGCAGCGGTTTTAGTAAGAATAATTTTATAAGAGGCATCAAGGTACTGGCCTATGGAATGACGATTACTCTTGTTACCTACATTTTTTTTAGAGAACAATATATTAGATTCGGGATACTGCATTTATTAGGAACCAGTATGATTCTTTTTCCGTTATTTAAGAGAATAAATAATCTGCTTTTGTTGATCAGTGCGGTGGTTATCGCACTGACAGCAATACCGCTGAATAATGTTTTTGCCCACACCAGTTTATTGCTTCCCTTGGGCGTTATGTACAAAGGATTCGCTACCCTTGATTATTATCCGTTAAGTCCGTATTTTGCAATGTTTATACTGGGTATTCTTGCTCACAAACTGTATTATTATAAAAGGCAGAGTCTTTACCCATTCAGTTACGAAAATAAGTATATATCAACGATCAGCAAGCACTCACTGGCAATATATCTCGTGCATCAACCGGTGATTATTGGTGTGATTTCTTTATTAAAATTTCTGCATAAATAGCTATTAAATATTACTTGTAATAAGCCTGTTTTGATAATTAAACCCCGAATGAGCTGTGCTGATCAGACCAATTTCCCGGAGTTCGCGCGGGGGCACTGACCAGTGGTATGCCTGGCGACAAGTGGCGCCTGGCTGTGTTTAGCGCCAGGGCGGGATCGTTATCGTCTTCGCTGAGGTGGCCCAACACCACCAGTTTGCAGTTTTCCAGTCCCAGGGACTTGAGCGCTTGGCTGCACTGCTTGTTGGACAGGTGCCCGGTAGGGCCGAGGTTGCGCCTGATTACGTACGGCGGCTTAGTTGACTTTTGGTACCGGTCCGGATCATGGTTCGATTCGATATACAAGTAATCAAGTGCTTGAAAAGTGTCCAGGCAACTCGTCGGGACATAGCCGGTATCAGTGATAAATCCCATCTGTTCGCCGTTACTGCTGAGCATGAAGCCAATAGTCTCAACGTCATGGGACAAGCTGAAATAAGCTACCACCAGGCTGCCGATTTTATTCCCGGCACACCGGCCGAAAGGAATAAATTTTGGCGGTGTTTTAAACCGGACAGTTTCCCCCAGTTTTTTTAGAATATTAGCGGATGAATAAATCGGTAAGTTTTTCTCCTGACAAATAAACCTAAGCCCATAAACATGGTCAATGTGACAATGGGTTACCAGGATCGCATCCAGCTCACTTACCGTCAGACCGGCCTGAGCCAGGAAGGGTTTAATGTCCCTTTTCCGGAGCCCGCAGTCAATCAATATGCAAGTATTATTGTCCTGCACCACGACGCTGTTGGCATAGCTGCAAGACGACAGGCTGCAAAATCTCAAAACTTATTCCTCCTGATCGAGATATACAACAAATTCCACAAAAAGCCCCAAAACCCTTTCAGATTAAACTGGAAGGGTTTTATTATTTAGCTCCCGCATAAACCAAAAAACATCACTATGCATATAATGCCAGTGAAGACTTTGAGCAATTAGTTAAGGAGTGAATTATTTTGGATAAGCAATTGGATGCCTGTCAGGGTAAAAAAGCGGTTATTGAGCTTGTCAATGGTAGAAAAATTTCCGGTACTGTTCTAGCGGTAGACCGGCAGTGTATGCGCGTGGAAACAGCCGCAGGAGTCGGTACGGTACCAATTCAGGCGATCCTGGTGGTTTGGGAGGACCGGGACCATTCTCCAAACGAAAAAAATATGGCGGAGCTGGCGGGGCAGCTTAGAGATAGTGTAAAAGCTCATATTGGTTGTACCGGTCCTCAGTTTTCATGCACGCAGCAGTATAGCTGCAGGCCGCCGGACTACTGCACAGGCCTCTTTTCCTGTCCGGGCAGTTATGTGCCCAGTGCCTGCGGGCCTTTCGAATTTGGCTCCCAATGCAACATCCCCGGGGGCTATATCTGCGCCGGTCAGCAGTTTTACGGCATAGTAGGGCCGCCTATGAGCGGAACTCCACCGGAACAAGGCAGTTCACATGTGGGATGCCCTTGTTATACCTGTGCTATGGATTATACTTACCTGCCACCTGATAATAACACCTGCGTTATGGCTCATGCCTGCCAGGGAGGTTACGGGCTTTGCGGTCCGGTGGGCGGTGGCGGGTGTCCGCAATTCATGTGCGGTTCTTTCCAATACAGTATGCCCTGTATTTGTCAGTACGCGCAGCCCTGCACAGCACAATACATGCAACCTTGCACGGCCCAATACATGCAACCGTGTAATAATCAGTACGGGCAGCCCTGTCCGCTGTTCCCGTTCAAGGCCTGGAACCCCCAGTGTGGCCCGCTGGGTAGCTACACTTGCCGCGAACCATTTTCCGGCCTGACCGGCTCGGCCGGGTCGGAATCAGTCATGTCGCCGGAATCAGCTAAAGTTTCTCACCAACCGATGGGATTCGGGGTCCAGGAAGCTAAGGGAGAAGACAGCGATAATAAAAAGGAATAGCCCATGGAAAATCAAAGCAAGGCTGCCTGGTTGGAGCAGATAGCGGAAAAAATCAGAGAGTATACCCGGAATAATCCGGGATACTCTCCCCGGGTACTTAAAGAAAACTTAATGAAGGAGTTTTTTATCAGCGCTGGTGAAGCGGAAAAATTAGCGATTATGGCCGGTAGGGAATTAAATCTGAGCCAGCTTGGCCTGGCTGCCCTGGAGCTGAATCTGACCTTTAACTGCAATCTAACTTGCAGCTACTGCTTTATTCACCAAAAAAGCCCTCAGGACCGCATGACCTTGGCCACGGCCCAAAAGGCGATTGACCTATTGATGGAGCGGGCGGCATTTCCCCATGTAAACATAACCTTATTTGGCGGCGAGCCGCTGCTGGAATTTAACCTAATTAAAAAAATAGTGCCTTATGCGCTGGATGCTGCTAAAAAACACAACATAGCTCTTACCTGGGCGATAACTACCAACGGTACATTGATCAATGAAGACATTTTAAAGTTTTTTTCCCAATACAAAATCAATATGCTTTTAAGTATTGACGGCGGCCCGGAAACTCACGACCGCTACCGCCGTACCAGGAGCGGAGAGGGTACCTGGCACAAAATCGCTGGTTTAATCCCGCTGATTAAAGCCTATCAACCCTGGTTAGGCGCAAGAATGACCGTTAGCACCGAAGCCATAGATACAATGAGAGAAGATTTTAACCAGCTGGTCGGCATGGGGATCAATCAGTTCATTATCGCCCCGGCCCAAGGCGCCGCTAGTTGGAGTATGGAGGAGATCGAGCAGTACGGCCTTAATCAGCTGGCCATACTGCGCGATTATCTTAAGCTAAAACAAAAAGGGTATCCCATTTTTATCGAGGAATTTGAAAAAGGTGAAAATGAGTATACAGGTTGGGGCTGCCGGGCGGGCAGGACGTCACTGGCGGTTGCGCCAAATGGGGATGTTAGTCCCTGCTCGAAGCTTTTGGGCTTAACAGAAGAAGCCGGCAGGTATATCGTGGGCAATGTAAATTCAGAAATCAATGTTCAATTGTTAGAGCCGTTTCAAAATCCGATCAGCCGCCGGCAACCATATTGCCGGAAATGCTCCCGGCCGTGCACCGGTGGGTGCTACGCGGTAAATTTTGAGCAGACCGGCGACCACTTCGCTCCCTCTGAAGAAAACTGCCTATTTTGGGTAGTCTGCCAGGAAACGAAAAGGGCGTCTGGAATGCTGCGCACCGGTTGCGTAGCCTGTGTAGGGAGACGGTAAATGTCAATCAAGATCAATGTGAATTTTGCAGTCAGCGGCACATGCGCTCAGGTATGTGCCGCTGCTTTTTTATACGACAATGGATGTGGAAATTAATACAGAAGATCTTTTCCCTGAAAAAATAGTTATAATATAGGTGCTGGCGTCGCTGGTTTTAATGGACATGAGTTTTTCGATTTTGTCTCAAAGTAATTGCCGGGCTGATTGCAGTATTTGATTGTGGAGAATATGATGAGTAAAGATGAGGACTTTCGCGAAAATGAGCCCGCCGCAGTAACGGAGGAAGAACAGTTGGCTGAGGTGCACGGTGATCGGGACTTTCAAGAAAATGAGCCGGGTTCTTGTGAATTTGAGGAAGAAACCGGTGTGCTGCAAGAAAAGGAACTGCTTACCGAAGCCGTTGAAAGTTTCGATGAAGAAAAAGATGAAGATGATGATGCTCCGGCCGGACGGCCGCTGTGGCTGCGGTTGGTAGCCCTGGTCGCCATTTTGGGGTTTTTGGGGCTTGTTATCGTGACCTCCTGGCCCAGTCTAAGGTGGCCGCAGCAGATGGCGGGCCTGGTGCTGGAATCACTGCGCCTGAAAAAGGAGATCGATCCCGCCTGGCTTGAGGCGGTGGTGCAGCTTGATGTAGTTTACCGTGAGGGCGCAGCTTTTGCGGTGGCGCAAAAGTCAGGCACCGGTTTTAATATCGATCAAGGTGGGCAAATAATCACTAACCACCATGTGGTCGAAGGGGCCCTGAACATCAGCGTTACTTTCCCGGATGGGAAAAAGTTTAAAGGTGAATACTGGTCCGGGGTGCCGGAATTTGACCTGGCGGTGATCAACCTGCAAGCCGACGGCCTCCCGGTGGTACCGCTCAATATGTCCCAGGCGCCGCTTCCTGGTGACCCGGTCCGGGTGGTGGGCAACCCGCTGGGCCTGAATAATATTGTCGTTGAGGGAAAGGTGATGCAATACCTGCGGATTGGGAACATGCCGGGTAAAATTTTCAGTATTGACGCCCCTATATTCCCGGGCAACAGCGGCAGCCCGGTGTTTGACCGCAGTGGAGAGGTCGTCGGAGTAGTTTTTGGCCGGCTCACCGGTACGGCATCCGGTGACAGTGGGCCGCCCGGCCTAGCGGCGCCGATTGCTGAAGTGGCCGGTCTTTGTGCCGGAAACAGAACCTGGTAAAGAGAACGTGGGCAAGAGATTAAAAATATAAAAACTTGCAATGAAGCGGTTAACCGTATATAATAATTTAGCATATAATTTTAAGAGAAACATTGTACGGAGAGATGGCCGAGTGGATGAAGGCGCACGCCTGGAGAGCGTGTGGACGGGTAACTGTCTCGTGAGTTCGAATCTCACTCTCTCCGCCATTTTATTTCCCGAAGAAATACTCTAGTACGAAAGGGCGAACCGGGTTAATTACGTTTGCTTTAGCTGTTCATCAAATCGTATGATAATGGAAAAAAGAGAACTTTGGCCGTGCTAGACGGGGAGGTAGCGGTGCCCTGCACCCGCAATCCGCTACAGCGGGGTTGAATTCCTGCCCCAGGGGTTAGCTTGTGGGGTCCGGCACTCGTAAGGGATGTAGACGATTGGGTCTTGCGCGACGGAGTTTCTTGAACCGTGTCAGGTCCTGACGGAAGCAGCACTAAGAGAAATACTTCGGGCGCCGCAAGGGAGCCTGGTCCGAGTTACCTGCGGATGTATCGCTCGGAAGCTAATATTCAAAGGCAGGTGCACGGCCTTAATATTGGAACCGCCTCCTAAATGAACGGAGGTGGTTTTATTTAACCCTGGAACAGGAAAATAATATTATGCGGCGAAACTTATATTTTAAGATGGTCTTAGCTATTAGGCCTTATTGTTATTAATGCGGACAATGCGATGCACCAAGGCTTAAGCCTTGAGGCTAAACTTTTTTTAAGCAGGTTTTAATAAGTTTTTTTGAGGGGATATTGCTATGGCCTATTTGGCTCTGTACCGGGAGTGGCGTCCCCAGACTTTTGGGGATATTGTTGGGCAGGAACATGTTACCCGGACTCTGCGGAACGCGGTTGAGGCCGGCCGAATTGCCCATGCCTATCTATTTTGCGGTCCCCGCGGCACCGGTAAGACAACTGCGGCCAAGGTACTGGCCAAATCCTTGAATTGCCCCGGCCGGAGCGGGCCGGAGCCTTGTAATCGGTGTGCTAATTGTGAGGCTATTACCGACGGCCTGGCTGTAGATGTGGTTGAAGTGGATGCCGCTTCCAACCGGGGGATCGACGAGATCAGGGATTTGCGGGAAAAAATCAAGTTTATGCCTACATCCGGGCCGTTCCGGGTATACATCATTGACGAGGTGCATATGCTCACCAACGAGGCTTTTAACGCTCTGTTAAAAACATTGGAGGAGCCACCCCGGCATGTGGTGTTTATTTTAGCGACAACAGAACCTCATAAAGTGCCACTGACGATCCTTTCCCGCTGCCAGCGCTTTGATTTCAGGCGCATTACACCTGATGCGATTGCCGGGAGGCTGAAAGAGGTGGCTGCTGCAGCGGGAATAGCAGTGGAGGAAGAGGCCTTGCAGCTGATTGCCAGGGCGGCGGATGGTGGACTCCGGGACGCGCTGAGTATTCTCGACCAGGGCGCCGCCCTGGGTGAAATGAAAATCAATGCCGCGGATGTGCAAAATATCCTGGGGACGGTACGCGCCGATTTCTTAAGTAGAATGGCCGGGTGCCTGGCTGCCGGCGAGCCTGGCCCGGCGCTGCGCTTAGTGGGCGAGTTAACCGGTATGGGCAAAGATCTACGCCTCTTTACCAGTGAATTGGCTGCTTACTTGCGGGTGCTTCTTTTGGAGAAAATATCACCTGGCGCCGCAGCCGGCGAAATGTGGGATGACCCTTCAATACTAGCCCGAAGTGCCGCCGATTTCAGTTTGGACAGGCTTGTTTATGCTATTGAGATGATGGTCTTGGCCGAGCAGGATATGAAATGGAGCAGCATGCCCGGGGTTGTACTGGAACTGGCCCTGGTGAAAGCCAGCCGGTGGGAAAATAGCGGTAACCTCACTGCTCTTGTCGGAAGGATTGCTGAACTAGAAGAAAAGCTGAAGAAATTTATGGAAGTTGAACCCGGAGTAGCGGTGGCAGGTCCAACTACCTTAAAAAAACGGGAGAAACCGGCGACTCGGCGCGAGGTGGCGCCAGGGGTGACGGCCGGAGCCGGCCCGGGGGCGGATCATGGGCCGGATAACGCCGGGACCGGGGTGAGCAGTCCACCGTACCAAACCGGCGAGCGGTGGGAACCTCCGGCAGCGGCCGGTGAAAAGCCTGCTAGAACTGCCGAGGGTGATGAACAGGATACCAGCCTGGAAAAAGTGGTAGCCGCCTGGAGCGATATTATCGAAAGTTTGCAGCAGGAAAAACCGCTGTTATTCACTGCTTTAACCAAGGCCGCCCCTTTGCGGGTAAATGGTGGTAACCTGCTGATCGGGCTGCCTGAAGGTGAGGAGTTGCTTAAGGGGTTGGCCGAGCTCCCTGAGAATAAGAAATATTTTGAAGGACTGCTGGGTAAGTTTTTAGGAGGGGAATGGCAGACCAGATACCAGTTTTATCAGGGTGAGATCCAGTTGCCTGCGCGCCGGCAGACGCCCGCGGCTGAGCTTGAACGCCGCTTCGGCGGGGGGGAAGTAATCCTGGCGGATGAACCGGAAAGGACCCTTTTTTAATCTGAAGCCGGGAAACTATTTTAGACTTGAGTCGGGTAGGTAGGCATTCTGGGATTTAAATTTAATTGAATCAGAACTAATTGCATTATCGTGATTTAAGAATAAGTAAAGGGGGAGTATACATAAAATGATGGGTGGAAATATGAATAAGATGATGAAACAGGTTCAGAAGATGCAGCAAGATATGATGAAATTGCAGGAAGAGCTGAAAAGTAGGACGGTGGAAAGCACGGCGGGTGGAGGCATGATTAAGGTGGTTGCCAGCGGCAATAACGAAATTGTATCCATTGAAATTAACCCTGCGGTAGTAGACCCGGAGGATTTGGAAATGCTCCAGGATCTGGTTCTGGTTGCCGTAAACGAGGCACTGAAAAAAGCCCAGGATATGGTTGCCCAGGAAATGAATAAACTAACCGGCGGACTGAATATACCAGGGCTGTTTTAATAATGAACTATTATGCCAGACCAGTAGCCAGGCTAATCGATGAATTGGCCAAGCTACCGGGGATCGGCCCTAAAACTGCCCAGCGCCTCACCTTTCACCTTTTGAATGCTCCGGTTGAGGTGGCCTTGAGTCTGGCCCGGGCGATGGAGGAGGCCAGGACCTCCATTCGCTATTGTTCCATATGCGGTAATTTTACAGATGATGACCCCTGTTTTATCTGCCGCGACGGGCGACGCAGGCAAGATACCCTCTGCGTAGTAGAGCGCCCCAGGGATGTAGTGGCCATGGAGAAATCAAGGGGGTATAACGGCCTTTATCATGTGCTGCAAGGGGCTATATCGCCCATGGACGGTATCGGGCCGGAACAGCTGAATATTAAAGGGCTGCTTAAGCGCCTTGACGGCCGGGCGGTGCGGGAGGTGATTATTGCCACCAACCCCAATGTGGAAGGCGATACCACTGCCCTGTACCTGGCCGGTCTGCTCAAGCCTCTAGTGCCCAGGGTGACCAGGATCGCCCACGGCTTGCCGGTGGGTGCGGACCTGGAATATGCTGATCAAATTACGCTGAGTAAGTCGCTAGAAGGCAGGCGGGAAATGATTTAGTAATATTTTTCATTTTAAGCCATATAATGGAGCTAGGGGGTGCTCCAGCTTGGAATGGAAATTTGTCATTATTGGACTGGTCGGCCTGCTGGGATTATATCTAGTGGGAACGGTATTATTGCAGCCACTAAAAGTTTTAATCCGGCTGGCAATCTGGATGCTGCTAGGTGGAGTCTTGTTAGTGGCGATGAACATCCTATTCGGAAATTTTGGCCTGCATATTGCCATTAATCCGGTGACATTGCTTACCGCCGGGTTACTGCAGCTGCCTGGGGTAGCTCTGCTGGTACTAGTAAATTATTTTATTATATGACAGGCTACATCGAACCCAAGTACTTTGATGTTGGCCATCAGCCCGGTCATTGCTTATAGCAGCGATGAGGGCTTTATTTACCCTGTGGTGTATACGGAAAGGTGCTAGTACCCTTTACGTGAACAGCTGATGAGTACCGCCCAATCTTCCGGTATATCAAACGCTACGAGTTTTCGTCTCTTAGTTAACCTCTGCTTCATGGATTGACTTTTGCTCCGTCATGTCAGTTGGTGTACCTTTCTTAACCTCTTCAGGGTTTAGCCCATAACATAACTGCGCTAGAATAGGCCTGCACCAAAGTGCAGGCCTAATTGCTTTAGCTTGATATTAATCATTGAATGTAGAACCAGTGTTTGATATATTAGTAAGCAGGAAATTCAGGAAAGTAGTGATTGAGTGTCTGGTGAATTACGTGTCTTAGCCATAGACCCGGGCCTGGCGGCAACTGGTTATGCCATTTTGGACTACCGCCGGCAATTTGTTTCCCGGCTAATTGAGGGTGGTATTATTAAAACCCGTTCAGGTGTGTCTTTAGAAGAACGGCTTAAACAAATTTATTCCGGCCTGGCAGAAATATTAAATGAATTTAAACCTGACCTAGTCGCCATTGAGGAACTATTCTCAGACTATAAAAACCCAAAAACTGCTTTACTCATGGCCCACGCGCGGGGTGTTTGCCTCTTGATCGCCGGGCAGTCGGGTTTAAAAGTCTATCATTATTCGGCAACCAAAATAAAACAATCGGTAACTGGTACCGGTAGAGCTACCAAAAACCAGGTGCAAAGAATGGTTCAGGTGGCACTGGGGCTAGCGTTACCGCCCAAGCCCGACCACATTGCGGACGCAATTGCCGTGGCTTTGTGCCATATTGCTCATAGCCATGACCCGGGGGGTAATGAATATTGATCGTGAAAATAAGCGGCGCCTATAGCGGGCTCAGCCAGAAGGGCTTACTACTGGATGTCAAGGATCTAACCTACGAATTGTATCTAACGGCTTATACCAGGGAACGCTTTCAGTTAAGAAGAACTGGTGACCGGGTATCATTGTATACCTTATACTATATCGAAAGCAGCATCGCTGGAGGACATCTGGCGCCAACCTTGATCGGGTTTGAAGATGAAGTTGAAAAAGAGTTTTTTCAATTGTTCACCAGTGTGGCGAATATTGGTGTCAGAACTGCCCTTACAGCTATATCCATTCCAGTCTACAATATTGCTCAAGCCATTGAGGACTCCGATGTGGCCACACTGAAAAGCCTGAAAGGAATCGGTGAAAGAACGGCTAAAAAAATAATTGCCTCACTGCATGGCAAGGTTAAAAATTTTGTACATGCGGGTGAGGATTATAACGAATACCACCAACCTGATGCAGGAATTGAAGATGATGCCGTGCAAGTCTTGCTTCAATTGGGCTATAATGCGCATGAGGCTAAAAAAATGGTTGTCAATGCGGTTAAGAAAAATAGCAATATCCGAACAGCCGAGGAACTGCTTGATGAAATCTATAATCATAAAGCTAAATCAGCGCGGAAGGAGTGAGGCTTTTGACGCGGCTCCGGTTGCTTGAAACCAGCGAACAACCTGGTGAGGAGAAATTCCAGTGGTCCCTCAGACCAACAAAGTTAACTGAATATATTGGCCAGAAAGATTTACGGGCTCGTTTGGATATTTCCATTAAGGCAGCGGTAAAAAGAGGTGAGCCCATTGATCACGTCCTGCTATACGGGCCGCCCGGCCTAGGCAAGACCACTCTAGCTCATATTATCAGTAACGAGATGGTTTCCAATATTATTTGCACATCCGGCCCGGTAATTGAGCGGAGCGGGGACCTGATGGGTATATTAACCAACCTGCAGTACGGGGATGTTTTGTTTATAGACGAAATACACCGGCTGCCCCGGACGGTGGAAGAGTTTTTATATTCCGCGATGGAAGATTTCAAGATAGATTTTATTGTTGATAAGGGGCCTTATGCCAAAACAATTAAGGTTAATATTAAACATTTTACCCTGGTTGGGGCCACGACCAGAGCGGGACTGCTTTCAGCTCCCTTGCGCGACCGTTTTGGGATTCTGCACCATGTTGATTTTTACACGCCCGAAGAACTGAGTGAGATCATCAAAAGATCAAGCGCTCTATTGAATGTTGCTATTGATGAGCAGGGAGCGCTGGAGATTGCCGGGCGCTCAAGAGGAACACCGAGAATAGCTAATAGGCTCTTGCGCAGAGTGAGGGATTATGCTGAGGTGCTCGGCAGCGGGAATATTGATTATGAAATAGCCGTAAAATCTTTGGAATTAGAAGGCATTGACTCGCAGGGACTGGATAGAATAGATATAGCTTATCTGCAAACGATCATCAACAAATATAAAGGAGGCCCGGTGGGGATCGAAGCGGTTGCCGCCACTCTCAACGAAGAAGTGGACATTCTTCAGGATATGGTGGAGCCGTATTTACTAAAAATAGGGTATGTAAACAGGTCGCCCTCGGGCCGTAAGGTTACTCACAGTGCCCTGCAGCACCTAGGCTACGATGTCTCCAGATTTTTATAGGTTAGGTTGGAATTTCAGTAACAGGAGACTTCTAATGCCTTAGGTAATATTTTGGATCCTTAGTCAATTAACAGTTTCTCTAGATTAACCGATATGTATATTGTATAATTAACATGTTTCAGAAAAACAACAAGGAAAAAGCTTTTATTTATCGAAGTGAATTAGTTTAATCGTCCACTCTAGTCTTGAGCTAAACTATATCCAAACTTAAGGCGAAATGAGGCTAAGGCTTCACCTATTGTAATATAATATTCATTCATGGAGTGGGCAGGTAAAATCAACTTTGAAAGGAGCGGGAACCTGGTAATCGGGTTAAGTAAATAAGTTTTTTAACCAGGTAAGTATAATGATGTCGGAGCGAATAGTTGAGGCATATACCGGTGAATATGCTGGAGGGAAAAGTGAGAATGCTTTAAACCGTGCCCTGGAACTGGCCGGTCTGGGGAGGAAGGTGACCCTGGTTGACTTTGATATTGTTGAGCCGGTTTATACCTTGCGGCCCATCCAGGAGGAACTTATCGCCCTGGGTATCACAGTGATCGCCTGGAAAACAAAAGAGACCATGGGACTGGGCGAGGCCGGTACAACCTTAAAGCCCAGCGCTAAGTGGGCTCTATGGCATCAGGGAGATATAATTTTGGACATCGGTTATGGGGTGGAAGGTGTTAAAACTTTGAATTTGCTGGAGGGCGCCGACGCCGACCCGGACCTGAAGGTGATTGCGGTGATTAATATCTCCCGTCCCATGACCGCTACGGTCGCAGATATTGTCGAGCAGGTTAGGGAGACAGGCAGGATTGACGGGTTGCTGAATAATACCCACCTAAGTGATGAGACTACCGCGGCAGTAGTTCAGGAGGGCGCCCGGGTGGTTACTGAGGCTGCCAGGTTGCTTGAGTTACCGGTGGTAGCAACAGCAGCGATGGCTAAAATCGCGCAAGAAATCGGCCCGGTAGACTGCATGGGTAATCCGGTCCGGGCCCTGACCAGGTTTATGCAAAAGGCGTTCTGGTAAATGCATATGATGATGACCAACAGAGGGGGTAATTAAATGACAGATAAAGTAATTGAGCAGGAAAAAAGAGCATTCCTGACCGGTAACGAAGTCGTTGCTTGGGCTGCACTGGCAGCAGAGGCGGATATCATGTACGGTTACCCGATTACGCCGCAAAATGAAATCATGCACTACTGGACTAGGCTTGCGCCTAGATACAACAAAACTTTTCTTCAGACGGAAGATGAGCTGTCGGCCGGCTTCACTACCGTAGGAGGCGTGCTGGCGGGGCGGAAAGCTTTCACTGCGACCGCCGGGCCGGGCAATACCTTGATGCAGGAACCGATCTCTATGGCTGAAATGCTGCGCCTGCCGATAGTAGTGGTGATCCAGCAAAGAGGTGGCCCGTCCACGGCCACAGTCATCTACTCACAGCAGGAGGTGACCATGACCACTATTGGCGGCAACGGCGAGGGGATGCGGGTCGTCTACTCTACCAGCAGCCACCAGGAGTTGTTTGACTACACCATTAAGGCCTTCAACGTGGCCTGGAAGTATCGTTTTCCCACTTTTGTGTTGGGAGACGGCTACCAGGCTAAGATGCGCGAACCGCTTACGCTTTATGACCCGGAATCGAGAGGCATTGAATTGATTAAGCCCGAGCCTTATGTCGGTAAAGAAGGGACGCCCGGTTTGGACAGGCCCCCGGCCCAGTACCGGAACACCTATAGCATGGAAGAGGAACTATATGAAAAACTAACAGATTATATGAAGGATTATAATGATATGGCGCCGGCGGTAGCCGAGTATCAGGAATCTAATGTTGAAGATGCTGAACTGGTGATCATCGGCCACGGGATTGTTTTCCGTGCGGTCAAGGCGGCTGTAGACAACTTGCGGGAAAGGGGCATAAAAGTCGGTTATTTCCGACCGGTAACCTTACGCCCGCTGCCTGTGCCCCAAATTAAAGAGCTGTTTTCCAGTAAGAAAAAAGTCCTGGTAGTAGAGTCCGCCTTTGGGCAGCTGGCCAGGTTGTTAAAAGAAGCTGCTTACGGTTCTACTGCCGAAATGCTTACCTTGTTCAAGCCGGGTGTGGGGATCACCTCTGAGGAGGTTGAGGCCGAAGTCGAAAAAATTCTGGCCTAAACTCTGTCTTTTATGGTTCCCATTTTCGTATAATATATAAATTCCGCCCCGCTTAAGATGGATTGGCAGCTAGCTATAGCTGCGTTATTTTTCCACACCAAAAAATAAATTTTTAGTGATAAATTTCTTTGGTAAAGACAATACTATCTTAAGAGGGCGGTGTTGTGGATTGTCAAAAGGTAATTATTGCCTGACCCAGCCGTTCATGCCTGAAAGCTGGCGGAAGGACACCAAGCCGCATAAGTTTTGCCCGGGCTGCGGCCATGGCTTAGTGTTAAAATGTTTGGGACAGGCTATTGATGAGCTGCACCTTCAGGGCCAGGTAGTATTTGGCTGTGATATCGGTTGCTCTTTGCTGGCCTGGGACTTTTTCAACCTAGACACCGTACAGGCGCACCATGGGCGGACCACTCCGGTAATGACCGGCATTAAGCGGGCCAGGCCCGGGCTAGTTTGTATCGCCTATATGGGAGATGGCGGCGGCTACTCGATCGGTGTCCAGCACCTTGTCAGTGCGGCGGCGCGCAATGAAAAAATTACTGTCATCTTGGCCAACAACACCCAGTATGCAATGACCGGTGGTCAGATGGCGCCTACTACTTTGCCCGGGCAAAAGACGGAAACTACGCCCTACGGGCGTGATCCTGAGGTAACGGGACTGCCCCTGCAAGGGCAGGAAATGGTAGCAGCAATCAGCATGGAGGGGGCTTACATCGCCCGGGGCAGCGTAGCCAACCAGCGCCGGCTAAAAAGCTATCTAAAAAAAGCCTTGGAAAATCAGCTGGCGGAAAGAGGTTTTTCCTTTGTTGAGGCTCTTTCTGCTTGTCCTACCAACTGGCGGACTAACGCTGCTGAAACATGGGAATTTATCGAAGAAAAAATGCCGCAGTATTTTAAACTGGGTGAAACCAGGCTACCGGCCGGTATGCTGGGGGAGGTCAAAGCAATTGAGTAAGAGCACCAGGATTGTGCTGGCCGGAGAAGGTGGCCAGGGCGTTCAGTCGGTAGCTGAAATAATTGCCGAAGCAGCTAATGAGGCCGGAAAACAGGCTTTGTATATTCCGAATTTCGGTGTTGAGCAGCGGGGTGGTGTGTCTGTAGCCTACGTCCAGATCAGCGACGGGAATATCGGTTCGCCTAAGTTTAAGACTGGCGATATTGTTGTGGCACTCAGTGACCGGGCGGTGCGCCGCACCGGCAAATACGTGGGCCCACGCACTACCTTTGTTTACGACAGCGGAATCAAGGGAATTGAGGGAGAACTGCCCAAAAACGCGGGCAGAATGTTGCCTATACCAGCCATTCAAGTGGCTAAAAACGATTTTCACCCCAGGGTTTTCAATATCATCATTATGGGGGCAGTTGTCGGTGCTACCGGGGTGATCCCGTTGGAGCGCGTGAAGAATGCCATTGAAAAAAAGTTAGGCTATAAATTTGAAAAGCAGCCTGAGCTTCGTGAGCTTAACTTTAGGGCGATGGAGCGTGGAATTGAGATGATCGGCGCTCAAAAATGTCAGGCGCCGGACATTACCCGGAAAATTGCGCCAGGCCCGTAAAATCACTTTTTAGATTAAACCTACTCCATAATGAAAGGAACGAAAATGCCTGATGCCGCTTGAATTAAAGCCTAAAACTCAAGAGTTGGATAAAGGTTTTTTTACCCTTTTCCCCGGCCTGTGCAAAGGATGCGGGCTATGCATTGAAAAGTGCCCGAAAAAGAGCATCACCTGGTCTAGTGTGCTGGGGGTTTATGGTACACCGTCGGTGGAGGCAAATAATGAGTGTATTGCCTGCGGGATTTGTCAAAGCGTTTGCCCTGACTGTGCTATAAACGTCAAAAGAAAATTAAAACATTGAAGAGACCCTCACCTGAAGGTCTCTTTTTTCACCGGACAACCACACTTTTCATACTTTATTGTATAGTGGCAATAATAAAGTAAGAAAAAAGAAGGTGGGTAATATCTCCATGCAGTGTATTTTATGTCAGTGTGATATGGTTAATGATGAACAGGCGCTCTTGGTTAAGGGGCACCATATCTGTACCAGTTGCGAGGCCAGGATTGTCAGGCTGCATACAGATGCTCCCGAATACGATCATTATAAAAATGGGTTAAAAAAAGTATGGTGGTGTGCAAAGGCTTGAGATTCCGCCAGCGCTTGCCTTTTTTGCGCCAGCCGGACCATCCTGTGCGCTGTTTCAATATCCTGCTTGATTAAATATAGGGTAGAGGGCTTGACACCGGTTCTAGCAGTAATTTCCTGATCGGAAAGACCGCGCTTCCATGCCCTGATCAACTTGCTGACGTCGGTGCGATACTTTTGAGAGAGGGCTTTCTCATCGACATTTTGAGTGAATTTTCCGGCTATGGCGATCTCCTTCCTTTCTTTAAATAATCACTAAATATATTTTGACCGGAAATTTGTGTTCTATGAGGACTAACTGCTGGGAAAAGCGAAGGATAACGCTGGTATTATTAATCTATACTTGATTTGCCACAGTTGGACCTCAAGTAGTAGCCCGCAGGGACATCCGTTTTAATACAGTAAAGTTTTCCTATTTGTTATCAACTAATTATGTTATAACGCAAGCATTAATACCACTGGCTTTTAAGCTATTGATACTTTAATTCAGAAATATGTTAAATAGTGTTGTTAAAAACGCCCAACAAGAATCTGGGCAAAAAGGAATCAAACTGCTATAATGCGGTATCAGCATATTTTGAATTGTTATTAAATGTTTGGTGTAACACCTAAGTAATCACCGGAGAAAATAGGTATGTGATGAGTGCTAGTCAAAGCCAGGCTCCTCTTTACCAGGCGCTGAAAAACCACGCAAAGATCGAGGCGGCTAATTTTCATATCCCGGGGCACCGGCAGGGTCAGGGGCTACCCGAAGAGCTATTGTTGCTTGATGGACAAGCCTTGTTTAAGCTGGATCTGACTGAGATTCCAGGGTTGGATGACTTGCACACCCCTCAGGGAGTTATTGCCCGGGCCCAGGAAATGGCTGCTCGTGCTTGTGGGGCGGCTCAAAGCTTCTTTTTGGTCAACGGTAGTACAATTGGTATTCACGCTTTATTGATGGCTGTAGGCGAGCGCGGGAAAGTGCTTCTTCCCCGGAATGCCCATCGTTCTGCCCTAGGTGGCTTGATTTTATCCGGCGCCGACCCTGTGTATGTTATGCCGGAAATAATTAGTGATTTTGGGCTAGCAGCAGGTGTTTTGCCTGAGCAAATCCACCTGGCGATTGAAACAAACCCCGGTATCCGGGCTGTCTTGACGGTGCGGCCAAACTATTACGGGGTTGCAGACGACCTGGCCGGACAGGCTGTACTTGTACATGCTCAGGGTAGACCGGTTTTGGTCGATGAGGCGCATGGCGCCCACCTGCGGTATCACCGCGGCCTGCCGGAAGATGCCATGTCTTGCGGGGCTGACGCTGCCGTTCAGAGCACCCATAAATTAGGGGGGTCCTTAACCCAGAGTTCGCTGTTGCATCTCGGCGGCAGCCGCCTTAATGCCGAGGTGGTAGCCGGCGCGCTATCACTTTTGCAAACCACCAGCCCTTCTTATATTTTGATGGCTTCTCTTGACCTGGCCAGGCGGCAGTTGGCTTTGTCCGGTGCGGATTTGTTGGAGCGGACCCTGACTCTGGCCAGCAAGACCAGGGAACGTCTGGCCCGGATCAAGGGGCTAAAGGTTTTATCTAAAGCCGACCTTGTGGGGTTTGATCTTGATTTAACTAAGATAGTGATAAATGTAACAGGTCTAGGCCTGACAGGATATCAAGTTAGTGATTTATTGTTCCGGCGTTACAATGTATATATAGAAATGGCCGAGGCAAACAATATTGTGGCGTTTTTATCGCTAGGTGCTACTCCAGAGGATTGCGATGCCCTGGTCAAAGCGCTGGAGGACATTGCTCGCCGGGAGAGGCGTACTCATCCGGTCAAGTTTCCTGAAGTCCCGTTTAATATAAAGAAAAGAATGAAGCCCCGGGATGCCTGGTTTGCAGCATCACAACGGGTTTCGCTGGCTGAAGCCCGCGGTAGGATATGTGCCGAAACTGTGGCAGTTTACCCTCCGGGTATTCCTGTGCTATGCCCGGGTGAAGAAATAAATCCGGAGGTTTACGATTACCTGGCGTTAATTAGTAAACATACCCTGCCCTGCCAGGGAGCGTCTGATAAGTCCTTAAAAACGATCAAAGTTGTGATAGAATAACATAGGGGAATAAGGGGGGACTTAGTGTATATAAGCCATGAAGGGAAAACTTATTGTTATTGAGTCAGGAGATGGGTGTGGTAAAGAGACTCAGTCCGAAATGCTATATAAAAGACTCTTGGGTGAAGGCTGCAATGTAAAAAAAGTATCCTTTCCTAACTACAAGAGCAGCTCTGCCGCTTTAATTAATATGTATTTAAGCGGCGAGTTCGGCGGCGAGCCTGGTGCAGTCAACCCCTATGTCGCATCTACTTTCTATACGGTTGACCGGTTTGCCTCGTACAAAAAAGACTGGGAGAATTTTTACCTAAGCGGCGGTATTATACTGGCAGACAGGTATACAACAGCAAATATGGTTCATCAAGCGGCAAAAATATCTGATGAGCGGGAGAAAAAAAGGTATCTTGATTGGCTGCTGGATTTCGAATTTAAAATATTCCGTCTGCCCGTTCCTGACCAGGTGATCTTTTTAGATATGCCACCCGAGTATAGCCGCAGGCTGATCATCGACAGGGTAAATAAGTCCGGGAAAAAGGATATCCATGAACAAAACTATGACTATATGATAAAAACCTATTACAATGCCTGCAGTATTGCCGAACAGTATCACTGGCGGATAATAAAGTCTGTGGCAGATGGGGAACTAAAAAACATTGAAGAGATCCATGAAGAAATATATCAAATAGTTAGAGATATTGTTGGCTAAATATAGTGGGAGTTGTTATATGCTTTTTCTAAAAGAAATTGTCGGGCATGACCTGATTATCAAGATGTTGATAAGTGCCGTGGCATACGATCGGGTAGCCCATGCCTATCTTTTTATCGGGCCTGAAGGGGTGGGTAAGGTTACCAGCGCCCTGGCGTTTAGCCGGGCGCTGCTTTGTGCTGGCCCGTCCGGTGGTGATGCCTGTGGCAACTGCCGGGAATGCCGACAGTTGGAACACTCTAATCACCCGGATTTCTACCGTTTGAGCCCGGTAGGCCCGTCGATAAAAATTGAACAGATCCGTGGGGTTCAGCGTAAAGTGATGTTCCGCTCCTATCAAGGCGGTCGGAAAGTTTTTTTAATTGAACAGGCTGAGACAATGACGGCGGAAGCGGCCAACTGCTTGCTAAAAACCCTTGAGGAGCCGTCCGCAGGCACAGTTTTTATACTGCTTTCTGCGCGGCCACAGGCCTTATTGTCGACGATTTTATCCCGCTGCCAGCAATTATATTTTAAGCATATTCCAGGCCATAAAATGGCTCCCTATCTGAGCAAGTTGTACGGGCTGAAGCAGGAGGAGGCGCGCTTACTGGCTGTCCTTTCAGGTGGAAGTATGGGTAAGGCTCTGGACTGTATCAACGGCTCTTTTCAGGATGGACGGTCCGAGGCCATCAAGCTTGCAACTATGCTTGGAGCGGCTGGGGTTACGGAAGCCCTGGAGCTTGCTGGGGAAATATCGACAAGCAGGAACAATATCTTAAACCTACTAGATCTATTAACCTGCTGGTACCGTGACCTTTTAGTTTGGAAAGAGACAGGCGAAGTTGACCTTTTATTTAGCCCGGACCTGATTAATAAAGTTAAAATAGAGTCGGGGGTTTTTGAAACTAGTCGTCTTGTGGAGATACTAGTGGATATTGAGCAGTTTAAAAATAAAATACGGGCCAACACAAATATGAGGCTGGCCCTTGAGGCATTATTTTTACGCCTGTCCGGCAGAGCCGCTGTACACGAATAGATTGGGGAGATTAAGCATGGGAATACTTGTAGTAGGGGTGCGCTTTAAAAAAGCTGGAAAGGTATATTATTTTGACCCGGATGAGCATCAGTTAACGCCGAATGATGGTGTAATTGTGGAAACCGCCAGGGGGGTGGAGTACGGAGAGGTGGTGGCCGGGCCCCATGAGGTGGAAGAGGAAGAGATGGTAGCGCCTCTGAAAAAAGTTATCCGCAAGGCTACTGACGCTGATAAACAGCAGCTATTGGTAAACAAGGAAAAGGAAAGAAAAGCCTATCAAGTCGGGTTGGAAAAGATAGCTGCCCACAAGCTGCCAATGAAACTGGTGAATGTGGAGCAAACTTTTGACCGAAATAAAATTATTTTTTATTTTACGGCTGACGGTCGGATCGACTTCCGGGAACTAGTTAAAGACCTGGCCTCCGTTTTCAGGATCCGGATCGAGTTAAGGCAGATCGGAGTGCGTGACGAGGCTAAGATGATTGGCGGGCTTGGATGCTGCGGCAGGGAGCTTTGTTGCTCTTCCTGGCTGTCCGACTTCGTCTCTGTATCGATTAGGATGGCCAAGGAGCAGAACCTCTCTTTAAATCCGGCCAAGATATCTGGTATTTGCGGCAGGCTGATGTGTTGTCTTAAATATGAGAATGAGTGTTATGAACATGCCAGGGAAGAATTGCCGGAAGTCGGCGCCTGGGTGCTAACTCCGGATGGAGAGGGCAAAGTCACCGGGATTAATGTTATTAAAAAAGGAGTAAGCGTGGAACTCAAGGAAACCAAGACTATTAAAGATTACCATGCCGGTGAAATAACACCAAAAAACAATCCAGCCGGTGATTCCAGCGAACCCAATAAAGAATGCTCCAGCTAGCTGGATGAGGAGAGTGTTTAATTGCAAGCTCTTTATAAACTGACAAAGGATATGGAAATTAAGCTGCACGCCCTTTTAAAGGAGCTTCAAGATTTAAAAAACAAAGCCCGGGAGCTAGATGAGGAGAATACCCGGCTAAGACAGAGCCTGGCCGAAGCCTACCGCGAGAGTGGTATTATTGGAACAGGGGAAACGGATAAAACAGGCACAGGGTTTATGAATCTTTTAGAGCTTTATGACCAGGGCTTTCATATTTGTAATTTACATTTCGGACGCAAGCGGGCTGCAGAATGTCTTTTTTGTATGGCTTTTTTAAAAAAAGGGCATGAACCGGCCATAGATCATGCACAAGGCTGAAATGTAAGAGGGGTGAACCTATTTGGCACAGGATCTAAAGGGGACACTTTATCTTTGCGCGACGCCTATTGGCAACCTGGAGGACATTACCTTGAGGGCCTTGCGGGTGTTGCGCGAGGCAGATCTAATTGCGGCTGAGGATACCCGGCATACCCGTAAGTTACTCAGCTATTATGATATCCATACTCCGCTCACCAGCTACCACGGGCACAACTGCAAAAAAAAAGGCGATTACTTGCTCGAACTAATGGCTAGCGGCAAGAAAATAGCGCTGGTTTCTGATGCCGGTATGCCGGGAGTTTCGGATCCCGGTTCCGAGTTGGTGCTGTCGGCGCTGGAAAAAGAGTTCAAGGTGATTCCGGTTCCCGGCCCAAGCGCAGTGATCACGGCGTTGGTGGTATCTGGGCTGCCTACCGAAGCTTTTACTTTTGAAGGCTTTCTGCCCTCTTCTCGAAAAGCCCGGTTGGATAAATTGGCCGGCTTGCGCAACGAACGAAGAACGCTGGTTTTTTTTGAGGCTCCGCACCGTCTGAAGGCGAGCTTGGCTGATATCCGCGAAGTTACCGGCAACCGCCGCATGGCAGCGGCAAGGGAACTGACCAAGCGGTATGAGGAGGTTGTCAGAGGAACGGTAGACGAGGTGTTGGCGTATTTCCGGGAAAAAGAGCCGCGGGGAGAGTTCTGTTTGGTACTGGACGGCAATAACAGGGAAGTAGATCTGTTAGTCGAAACAAACCGGCCAGCCCTTAAACCGGTAGCGCATGTAGCCATGTTTGAGGCAGAGGGCGTTAGTATGAAGGAGGCTATCCGCCAGGTTGCCCGCCTGCACGGCCTGCCCAGGAGAGAAGTGTACAGGGCAGTGGTAATGAGTAAAAATAAATAACTGGAGTATAGTGTAAATTTTACTTCTCCAGTTACTTTGTTTTTTTATAAAATTTATAAAAGTGCTTAAAAATACCAAGTATCAGTGAGTACTGAAATCATAGCATTTAAATTGCCTGCGTGTTTTCAAACATGCTTACAGCACACTCGCGACAGACAAGCTTACCGCGGTAATGCTGGACGTCAGAAGCGTTTCCACAGAAAACACAGGCAGGCTCATATTTTTTCAGGATGATTTTTTCCGCATCAACGTAGATCTCCAGAGCGTCTTTCTCATCAATTCCCAGCGTACGTCTAAGTTCAATCGGAATCACCACCCGGCCTAGTTCGTCAACTTTTCGAACAATACCTGTTGATTTCAATGCTGTCTCCTCCCTTTCCTTAAAATTCGATCCAATCACTAAAGTTTTGCGCAAGTAAATAGTACCAGCAGTACCAGTTAAAGTCAATGAAAATTTGTATAATTTTTTACATTTTTTTTGCCTGACGACAAGATTGACTAAAACTTGACAAACTTGTAGCCTTACATTAAAATCATGCTAAAAGCTCCGCCCTTTTGACGGAAAAATCGGGTGTGGGTTTTTTTGTTAAAGTCAGGAACGAAAACCGCTTGGCTGGCCAGGTTCCTGTCATTTAGGGAGGAATGAGCATGGGAGAAAATACATTTTACATTACCACACCAATTTACTATCCCAGCGATAAATTACATATTGGCCACGCGTACACAACTGTGGCTGCTGACGCCACGAGCCGATTCAAAAAGATGACCGGCTACGATACGTGGTTTCTGACCGGTTCAGATGAGCACGGCCAAAAAATCGAGCGGGCTGCCAAATCAAGAGGGGAGAACCCCCAGGAATATGTAGATCAGATCGTGGCCGGCTTTAAAGAGCTATGGGGCCGGTTGGAAGTCGAATATAACGATTTTATCCGTACTACCGAACCACGGCATAAAAAAGTAGCCTCTGATATTTTTCAGAAGCTTTATGATCAAGGTGATATTTATAAAGCTAGTTACGAGGGGTGGTATTGCTCACCCTGTGAGACGTTCTGGACTGAAGCGCGTCTGGAAGATGGTAATTGCCCAGATTGCGGGCGCCCGGTGGAAAAGCTCCAGGAAGAGAACTACTTTTTCCGGATGACCAAATACTCTGACCGGCTGCTTCAATATATTGAAGAACACCCTGGGTTTATTCAGCCTACCTCTCGGCGAAACGAAATGGTGAGCTTTATCAAAAGTGGTCTGGAGGATCTTTGCGTATCACGGACTACCTTTGATTGGGGCATACCGGTACCTTTTGACCCCCAAAATGTCATTTACGTCTGGGTGGACGCGCTGACCAACTATATCTCAGCCTTGGGCTATGGCAGTGAAGATGATAGCTTATTTAAAAAATACTGGCCGGCGGATGTACACTTAATGGGTAAAGACATCGTCCGTTTTCATAGTATTATCTGGCCGATGCTTTTGATGGCGCTGGGGATTGAGTTGCCCAGGCGGGTGGTTGGCCACGGCTGGCTACTTTTAGACAGCGGTAAAATGTCCAAGTCGAAAGGCAACGTAGTTGACCCGCTGGAGTTGATCGATAAGTATGGAGTTGATGCTATTCGCTACTACCTGCTACGGGAATTGCCGTTTGGATCTGATGGTAACTATAGCGAGGAAGCACTAGCAGAACGGATAAATAAGGATCTGGCTAATGATTTGGGCAACCTAATCAGCAGGTCTATAGCAATGATAGAAAAGTATTTTCAAGGTTCGGTTAAGGCCCCCGGTGAAATTGAACACCCGGACCGGGAGTTGATCGAGCTGGCCGAGCAGACCCCGGCGGTAGTTGAAGAATTTATGGACAAGATGGAACTTTCCAACGCACTGGCGGCAATCTGGCGCCTGGTAGGTAGGGCCAACAAATATGTGGACGAAACCGCTCCCTGGGGTTTGGCCAAGGATGAGTCAAAGCATAGCCGCCTGGCCACGGTATTGTATAATCTTGCTGAAAGCCTGCGATTTATTACCATAACGGTTTCTCCTTTTATGCCTATACTACCGGGGCGGGTCTGGGCACAGCTTGGGCTTCAAGACCGGCCGGACCTGACTACCTGGGAATCATTAATTTGGGGTAAAATGCCTGTAGGCACACTTGTGAAGAAAGGACAGGCATTGTTTCCACGTATTGATCTGAAAAGTTTGAAATAGTTTTCTCTGGCCAGGGCCTTAGCGCCATCCAGCTTCTCTATTATAACTATTCGATAATTAAAGGAATGATGGTTGTGATTTTGTTTGATTCGCATGCCCATCTGGACTTTGCGGACTATGATGACGACCGGGACGAAATGATCAAACGAGCCCGCGCTGCTGGTCTGGTAAACATTATTAACGTCGGTTTTGACCTGGAGTCATCCCGCAAGGCCCTGCGGTTAGCGGAAAAGTATGATCTAATTTACGCTGCAGTGGGGGTTCACCCCCATGTTGCAGGTGAAGTACCACCTGATTATCTGAGACAGCTGGAACAGCTGGCTGCACACCCAAAGGTAGTTGCGCTGGGTGAAATGGGCTTAGATTACTTCCGGAACCGCTCACCCCGGCCGGAACAACATAAAGTTTTTCGAGAGCAATTAGCGCTGGCTAGGAAACTGAACCTGCCGGTAATTATTCATGATCGGGAAGCGCATGGCGACATGATGGATATTTTGCATCAGGACGGCCCTTTTTCAGCCGGCGGGGTGATTCACTGTTACTCCGGGAGCTGGGAAATGGCGAAGGAGTGTATGTCGCTGGGTTTTTATATTTCTATCGCTGGCCCGGTAACTTTCAATAATTCTAACAGGCTGAAGGATGTAGCTGGCCGCATGCCTTTAAACCGCCTTCTAATCGAAACTGATGCTCCTTTCCTTACCCCTGTGCCCCACCGGGGAAAACGTAATGAACCTGCCTTTGTCCAGTTCACAGCAGCCGAGGTGGCTGCTGTGAAAAAGCTGGATAGTGAAGAACTGGCTAAAATTTGCACAGAAAATGGTAAGGCCTTGTTTCGGTTAAATACTATCAGGTAAGAGCAACAGAATTTATGGGCTGGGCAATGATCTTTGTTTGTTACCTGTTGTGAGGAGTTTGTTATGGGCGGCGAGAAAGGTCTACTTATAGTAAATACAGGAAATGGCAAGGGTAAAACCACAGCCTCACTTGGAATGGCGCTCAGGGCTTGGGGACAGGGCATGAAGGTACTGGTGATTCAGTTTATTAAGGGTGCAGGCCGGGATTACGGAGAGCAAAAGGCAGCAAAAAAATTAGGACCGGGCCTGACGATCTGTCCTGCCGGCAGGGGATTTATCCGCGAAGCCGGCGAAACATATCTTGACCAGCACCGCCGTGCCGCTCTGGAGGCGTTAGACTTGGCCGGGATGGAAATTCCTACCAGAAAATACAACCTGGTTGTGCTTGATGAAATCTTATACGCTATCCACTATAAACTGGTCTCTCTGGGTGACGTAATGGACCTCGTTAATCAGAAGCCGGAGCATCTACATCTGGTGCTAACCGGACGTTATGCTCCGCCGGAGATAATTGAACGGGCCGATCTGGTTACCGAGATGAAAGAAATAAAACACCCCTTTTCACGAGGTATTAAAGCTCAAAAGGGCATTGAATTTTAATTTGAATATATTATTAAGGAAAGATTTCAAACAATTTTTAAGGGGAGGGTTCGATGCGCCAGGTACTAGTGAATATTGCATGGCTGGTTAACGCCTATGAAAATAGCAGCGGGCATTCAGAATACTACCTTGACATGGAAACAGGGGATATCAGGTTTTTTTCACCAATGGACTTCCCAGAGCATCAAGAAATTATGAAAAAAATTGATCAGATGCAGGATCGTTTTATTAAGATCCCGAAGATGGACCAAAATTATTGCTCTCAAGTTAAGAAAGATTATACTAAACTTATTGCAGATCCTTATTTAAAGAATTTACTTGAAAAAACTATCGACAGTGGTGATGCTCAAAAGTTCCGGAATGTTTTGTTTGAATTTGAAGAAGAGCGGCGGCGCTGGTATGTCTTTGAGCATGAATGCAATAAAGAGTTTTTAGTAAAATGGTTTAAGGAAAAGGGGATTAAACTGGTCAACCAATTGCCCAGAGAATTCAAGAAAACTAAGGATGATTAACCGGGTCTAGCCCGGTTTTTTGTTGTTTTGGGTAAAAAAGTGTCAGGAAATAAATCTATTCAGAATTGTAAACTTGTAGTAAGATATATTCATAAATTACATTTAGTAAGAGAAAACAACCAGTATTGAATCTTATGTAGAAGGGGGTATTTAATGAAGTGGTCAGGGCTAGAGAGGTTACACCGGAAATTTGACGACATGGTTTTATGGTTACCCCGGCAGCGGGGTATTTTGTTAAAGTGGGCTACCGTAACAGCGATAGTGGCTGTTTTCCTAGGTAGCTACTATGTATGTACAAAAAAGTCAGTGACCCTTTCAGTTGACGGAAACGAGACTGTGGCGCGTACTTTTGTCGGTACTGTAGGCGAGGTCCTGGCTGAAAACGGGATTAACTTGCTCAATAAGGATGAGGTTCAACCTTCGCTTGAAAGTCCTTTGAAGGATGGCATGATAGTAACAGTAAAACATGCGCTGGATTTAACCATTGCTGTAGATGGGGGAACCATTCCGGTTAGGACAATGGCCCAACAAGTAGGCGACGTTCTAGCTGAATACGGGATTGTGGCCGGTCCGGATGATGAGGTTACACCGGTTAAGGATGCTCCAGTCAGTCCGGGGATGATCGTTAAAGTAGTCCGGGTTAAAGTTGACACTGTAGAAAGCAATGTCCCAATAGACTATAAAATGATAAAACAGTATACGGTAAAAATGCCTAGTGGTGACAGTCGTGTGGCCCGGGAGGGTAAACAAGGAACGGAACGGCAGACCTGGCTGATTACCTTTAAGGATGGACAGGAGGTAAACCGGCAGCTGGCTTCAAAGGAAGTAATTGAGCCGGCTGTGGATAAAGTGGTAATGGTCGGAAGCGGGATGGTTGTATCTCGGGGTGGTGAAAGTATCCGGTATTCCGATACCTTGGATTTGC
>JAQVOX010000008.1 GCA_028702435.1 Desulfotomaculaceae bacterium
GTGTTAACTCTTAATCCCAGGAAAGGCAAATAATATGTTTGGCGGCAATAACTGATCGCAATGCAATACCGCGTAAAATTCAGCCCCGCAAAATATTGCGGGGCCTTTTCACTTAATCCGCTTGCTTTAACTAACTTCCGTTTTTTCTTTACTCTTCCTGACTACTGTTCTTTCTCCTTCAGGAACAGGAGGTGGTACAGGCTCACCAACAATCTTTCCGATCGCGCTGAAGCGCGGCGGGCAACCGGCCATGCAGGAACCGCATCTGATACATTTATCTTGATCAATGATGTGGATCTCTTTCTTAGCGCTAATAATCGCCCCTACTGGGCATCTTCTGGCGCAAGTCATACAAGCCTGGCACTTTTCCGGGTCGATATAGTACGAGACCATTTCACTGAATAACTGCTCAATCTCGTCCTTGGTGAAAAGACTCTCATACTCATCTTCATTCATGAGGAAGGTCCCCAACTTATCATTCTTCATCACCTTAACGTAGGGCACTAACTTGGTTACTTTGTCCAGTCTGACATTGAGCTCTTCTTTGTCTAAGCCTTCTATCTTGCCTAGCGGTCCTAATTCCTTGATCTTCTTAATAAAACTATTTACATGATCGGCATAAAGGTTTGCTTCACTGCCGGACATTACTCTCATTGCCAACCGTTCCGGGTTCAGTCCAATGTATTCCATGACTCTTTTGGTCAACAGCGTCATGTTCAGCGCATGGTAATTACCATTAGCGATATAGTTGCATTCATTAAAATGGCAACCACCAATAAACACACCGTCTATTCCCTTTGAGAAGGCCCTGAGCACAAATTTCATGTCTACTCTACCGGAACACATGACTCGAATAAGCCTCATATCACTTGCATATTGTAGTCTGGAAACTCCAGCCAAATCAGCAGCACCGTATGCTCACCAGTGACAGACAAAACCTAATATTTTTGGTTTAAATTTAAGCTCTGCACTCATGCGTTCTCACCTCCTTGGTTATTAATCCCGGCACTCTAGTAAGCTTCAGCCAACGCATCAATTTCGCTCATGATCTCTTCATCGGTAAAGTGTTTCAGTGAGATAGCCCCTGTTGGACACTTCGAATTACAAAGGCCGCATCCTTTACAGAGGACAGGATTAATCTCGGTCTTTTTACCCAATCTTGTATCACGAAGAGCTAAGGCGCCATAGGTACAGACTGTAGCACATACTCCACACCCCATACACTTGCTCTCGTCCACCTGGCAAACAGAACCGGAAGCTACAACAATATCATGAGAGAGAACCGTTAAGACCTGGCCCGCTGCCCCATACGCCTGGTTAATAGTTTCCTGGATAAACTTAGGGTAGTGCGCCGCTCCACACAGATAAACACCGTCCGTGGCAAACTCAACCGGTCTTAATTTGACGTGGGCTTCTTTGAAAAAGCCATCCGGACTCAATACTACCTTAAATAACCCAGCCACTTCCTTGGTTGCTTCCGAGGGAATAACAGCGGCAGCCAAAGCAAGTAAATCAGCGTCTAATTCCAGCTTTTTAACTAAAACCGGATCGGTAACCGTAACCTTTAGAACCGGCTTACCCTCATCCGACTCACCAGGTTCCACCTGAGGCGGATCCTCCGGTTCATAGCGGACAAACCGGATATTTTTACTAGCCGCTTCCCGGTAAAAGTCTTCTTTAAGCCCGTATGTTCTGATATCCCGGAAGAGGATGTAGATATCCATCTCAGGGTTGATCTCTTTTAGCTTCAAGGCGTTCTTTACAGACTCGCTGCAACAGATTCGGCTGCAGTAATTTCTATCTTCATTTCTACAGCCTACACACTGGATCATCACAACACTTTCCGCATTAGCAACCTTTTCGCTGCCTTTGTTGATTTCCTCATCCAGCTCAAGGTGGGTCATGACCCGGTCATCTTCACCATACAGATATTCAGTTGGTGTATATAGATCGGCGCCGATAGCGATGACGGCTGCGCCATGTTTTATCTCTGAGACCCCCCGTTTAGACTCCACCGTAGTTACGAAGTTCCCGATATAACCGGTTGCCTCCGTGATAGCGGCGCCCTCGTAGACATGGATTAAGGGGTGTTGATATACTTTTACGATAATGTCACTCAAATAGGCCTGGACATCCATCCCTTCCAACGTATGGCCGATCTTCCGGGCAATTCCTCCCAGAGCGGTGTCTTTCTCCACAAGATAAACCTCATGGCCTTGATTAGCTATGGAGAGAGCACAAACCATGCCCGCAATACCACCGCCAACAACCAGCGCCGCTTTATTGACCGGCAGGTCAAACTCCTGCAACGGCTCCAAATTATGGGCACGCGCTACCGACATGCGGATGATATCCCACGCCTTCCAGGTGGCTTCTTCTTTTTCGCGCGAGTGGACCCAGGAATTATGCTCTCGGATATTAGCCATCTCGTAGTAATACTGGTTAATTCCTGCCTCCCGCACGGTGTCCCGGAATAACGGCTCCAGTGTCCGGGGGGAGCAAGCAGCGACAACCACACGGTTGAGGCCTTTTTCCTTAGTAATGTCTGTTATTTCTTTAGCAGAATTAGTAGCGCATGAAAACAGCTGTTCCTGCGCGTGGACTACATTGGGCAGGGTCTTGCAATATTCAACTGTTGAAGGAACATCTACTACCCTGGAAATATTAGCTCCGCAGTGACACACAAATACACCCACCCTAGGCTCCTCTTGGGAGACATCCCGCTCCTCCGGATATACCCTTTCCGTAGAAAGGTTGCCCCGCCTGCGGTTAAGGAGTTCGCCAATTTGGGAACCGGCGCCGCTGGCGCTGAAAACGGATTCAGGAATGTCTATCGGACCCTGAAAGGCGCCACTGACAAAGATCCCGGGCTTGTTGGTTTCCATTGGATTGGCCGGGTTGAGCTTACAATAATCATGCTCGGTAAGCTCGATACCATACGTTTCCGCCATCTCCTTTACCTTGGCAGGAGGGCTCAAACCAATGGACAATACTACCATATCGAATTCTTCTTCTTTCACACCATCTTCAGGTGTGGAATACCGAATGGTGACATTCTTAGTCACCGGGTCCTCTCTCACAATCGAGGTATAGCTTCTGACAAACCGGACCCCGGGTAGTTTCTCCGTCCTTTCATAGAATCGCTCAAAATCCTTCCCGTAAGAGCGAATATCGTTATGGAATATCGTGCACTCGGCATCAGCGTCATGATCTTTAGTCAAAATCACATGCTTCTGCGCATAGGTGCAACATACGGCTGAACAATAGCTGTGACCGCCCTCGATCACCTGCCGGGAACCGACACATTGAATCCAGGCTAATTTATGAGGATGCTTTTTGTCGGAAGTACGCAGGATCTCGCCTGAGTATGGCCCAGTAGAGCTTAACAGTCGCTCAAAGTCCATGCTCGTGATCACGTTCTCAAAATCACCATAGTGATATTCTGCCCTGACCTTAGGATCAAACGGCTCAAAACCGGGGGCCAGAATTACTGCCCCTACATTTATTTCTCTAATCTCCGGCAATTGCTTTAAGTCTATGGCGTTATTCTTACATACTCCTTCACA
The DNA here is from genome assembly GCA_028702435.1 of Desulfotomaculaceae bacterium. Classification (GTDB taxonomy): domain Bacteria; phylum Bacillota; class Desulfotomaculia; order Desulfotomaculales; family Pelotomaculaceae; genus MVQL01. The sequence goes on from JAQVOX010000008.1 coordinate 3,567, forward strand.
AATGCGGCATTTATTCTCTTTTAGGTAAAGACAGCTTTCATCAATATAAGCGACAAGAGGAATCGCTTGGGGAAAGTAGATATGGATAGCTTTATTCAGCGATATATCCTGGTTAAATTCATCCGGATATTGAACCGGGCAGTACTCAACACAGACAGTGCAACCAGTGCACTGATCCTCGTCAATATACTTGGGGTTTTTAGTAAGCTTGACCTTAAAGTCTCCCGCTTCCCCTACTACGCTGTCAACCTCAGTATATGTCATTACCTCAATATTTGGATGCCGGCCGACCTCGACCAGCTTAGGCGCGAGTATTCACATGGAGCAGTCATTAGTGGGGAATGTCTTGTCCAGTTGGGCCATATGCCCCCCAATACTCGGCGCTTTTTCAATCAGGTAAACCTTAAAGCCGGCAGCGGCTAGATCAAGAGAGGCTTGGATACCACTGATCCCTCCACCAACTACCATTACGTCTCCAAAATCACTACTTCCACGATTATTATAAAGTTGTTGAATCTTTTCTTTAAGCAACAATTCTTCTTCCATTTTTATCACCTCACCAGGTTTTCCCGTGCTCTTCAGGTTAACCACACTTAATTTGTTGACAAACTAAGTTACTTCGGGTGGGTAAACATAGCCAAGCAGTTACCACCACCTGGCCGACCAGGTCAATGTTCTCATTGAATCAAGCGAATCGGAGTTCTTCGTCGGCCATGAAACATGAGCCGACGATTCCCTCCTTAACGCCTTAAGCATCAGCCGATAATCCTGGTTGTTATACCCCACAATAAACCACTAAATCACCTCATTGAGGACCTCCGTGATGTCCTTAATCCGGATCACGTCATCGTAGTTAAGTACCGCCCTGCTGTCCTCAAACATGGTAATACAATAGGGGCAGGCGGTTACTAACTCCTCAACCCCGAGCTCAATCGCGTCTTTTAATCTGATGTTGGAAAACCGTTCGGAAGCATGGGTTTCCATCCAAATCCTACCTCCGCCCATGCCGCAGCACAAGCTTTCTTCCCACGACTCAGCCATCTCTTTCAGTTCCAAACCAGGTACCTTACTTAGGACCCCGCGCGGCTCCTCAAATATACCGTTATGCCGGCCCAGGTAACATGGGTCATGATAGGTAATTTTTTTCGCATATTCCTTACTTATCTGAAGTCTTCCCTCGTTAATCAGCTGGAATAAAAACTGGGAGATATGCATTACTTCGAAGTTCACGCTAAACTCAGGGTACTCGTTCTTGAATGTGTGTAGGCAATGCGGGGAAGAAACAACTATTTTCTTAACCCCTTTTTCGATAAAAGTCTTGATGTTTTCTTTAGCTAATATCTTGAACAGTTCCTCATTGCCTGTCTTGCGGATGCTTTCCCCGCAGCAATTCTCCTCCTCACCCAGGATCCCGTAATCCACGCCGGCCTTGTTAAGGACACTGGCAGTGGCTTTAGCTACTTTCTTTAACCTTGGGTCATAGCAGAGGTAGCAGCCGGGGAAATATAAAACTTCCATCCCTTCCTCGAAGGTTTTGACCGAAAGCCCATCGGCCCAATCCGCCCTGTTTTTCCGGCTTTCACCGAAAGGGTTGCCTTCTGCGGTAAGGTTGGCGCTGATGCCGCGAATAGGCTTGACCGCGGCAGGGAACACACCATAGCTGGTAGCCATCCGGCGTGCGGCGACCATGTTATCGATCTGCTTAACGTCCCTGGGACATTTCTGGGGGCACTTCCCGCAGGTAGTACAGCGCCAGATCTCTTCATTTTCGATCTCGGTCAAACCGAAGGTAGCCTCCCGGATTAGCTTGCGCATACTGAAATCTCTAACCTTATTCCAAGGGCAAACACTGTCACATTTGCCGCACTGATAGCAGTACTTAACGGCTTCGCCACCGCCCTGCTTTATTTCATCGATGACCTCTTTGAAGGGGGTTACTGTTTCCACAAAATCCTCTTCTTTCACATTAGTTTTAGTCCTTCTGTGACATCCGGGTAAAAGTTTCCACTATCTTCTTTAATCCATGTTTGTCCACCAGTGACTGTAATCCGATCTCTACGTCGTCTATACTCTCTTCCTCGTCGACTTCCTCTTCCCTTACTTCGTAAACTAGGACATCATTAATGCACCACTCAACACACTTCGGCTGTTCTAGTTCCGGCTCGTCTTCACACATATCACATCTTAGCGGGAGGCCGGAATCCGGCTCTTTAAACCTATCCCTGGCCGGGCAGGAAGCCCTGCAAAACTCACACTCATCGTAATTTTTTTCATCAATCAGATACTTTTCTCTGCCCATGCATTCGGCCGGCGAGTACTCACCCGCGAATATCGGCAACCAGATGTCTTCTAGCGGACGAAAAACAACCTGGATCCGGGACCTGGCCGGGTTAATGGTGCTGTATTTCGGGATCGAGTGAAAGCCGGAGCAGACTATCTCACATCCCCGACAACCATTGCACTTGTCTGCATCTACCGTGATTGTTTTGATCTTTTTCTTAATCTTGGCCATCTTTTAGTATCCCTCTCTTCTCTAAATCTTCCGTAACATAATCTAAATCCAATTCATGTAGTCTTTCTTTAGTAGGGATACCGTCCTGATTCCACCCCTTGTATCTGTAATACGTACTTAAGAGTTCTTCTTCCAATTCAGGGAACCTTCTCTTCCAGTGGTCTTCGGGTGGCTTCTCATCCTTTCTCCTCATACCCAACCGGTTATTATATGCCCGGTGTAAATTCCGGCTTCTGTTGACTATTTTCTTTAGTGAGTCTTCATCTAGATCCAGCCCGGTCGCTGCCGAGATGATCTTCGGGTAGTTGTGTATATGATAGGGAGGCTTAAGGCAAAATGACGACATCCCGGCACACACACAGCAGGCGTCATCTATATTGTGCAGCATCTCCATCCAATCCACAATTTCACAGCACATGTCCGGGGTCGGGAAATGAGGTATACCCTTTTCTCCTCTTGGTTCCCAATCCAGTAACCATTGCTTCATATATTCATTAGGAAGCTGTGGCCAATCCTTAACAAACTCTTCTCTCTGTTCTAACGTGGGGAAAGCGCCCTGGGGCCAATTCCCTTCTATCTGGGTAATACTGATCTTCTCGTTAGTTGAATACATAAGGTAATATAGGGGATCCAACATGCCTAGCTTGAGCGGGAGTTGCTCGTGTTTTTTGATGTTATTGTGCGCATATTCTTCCGCACCATTGCCGATCTCTTTAGCGGCCCAATAAGTGCCGTTGGCCAGAACATCCCCAATTCCTTCCCGCCGGGCCACTCTGTCCAGCAACCAGACAAATCTTCCCTCTTTGTCGGTCGGGGCTCCGGCAAAGTCCTTGTCGGTCAGAATGCCGGCTTCGTAGAGCTCAATCCCGAAGGCCAGAATTTGCGGGGTTGAGAATGAGTCCACGCCATACTCCGTCGCCCGCTGCAGGGTCGTCCAGGCAAATTCCATCTTGTCTACATAGGACGCCATGGCATAGGTAAGTTTCCCGAAACATTTCGCCATATAGCGTGGTGTATCCTTATACGAAATCAAGGCCCCGCATTGCTGTGGACAGTTAAAGCAACTGATTAACCGCTTGATCCCCTCTAACTGAACCCGTGGCCATTCTTCAGAGATTCTTTCGTCCCAGAAGCCTCTTCTTCGAGTGCGCGCATTGCCCCACGAGAAATTCTCGGTATGCCACTTTTCGTCAGTATGAAGCATCTCCTGGGGCGACCCGATCCCGGACAAGATGGTCATCACGCCCGGAATGGGATTCTCCCTCCGGAAATTGATATACTTCGTCATATCCATCATATGTTCCATGAACTCAGCCCCGTGGGCCAGATGGATATCATTTTTTGTGCCACGAACCGCTACCGCCTTGATCTTCTTGTCCCCCATAACGGCGCCGCCGCCAAGCCGACTGGCACTGGACCGTCCCTGCTCAATAGAGGCGGTGAAAACCTTGTTTTCACCGGCTATGCCGATTGCGGCCACCTGGGCTCTCGGCTCATTTAACTCCTCTCTAATCAGAAACTGTGTTTCCAGAGCGCCCTTGCCCACCAGGTGCGAGGCATCCCGTATCTCTACTTTGTCATTGTTGATCCAGATATAAACCCATTTAGGTGACTTGTTGCTAAAGATCACTTTATCATAGCCGGCATACTTCAGTTCCGCGGACCAAAACCCCCCCATCATTGGATACGCCAGTAACTCCGACTGCGGAGAAATGAAGGTGACGACAGAACGATTAGCGCTGAATGCCGGTGTAGCGTTGAGAATACCGGTGCTAAATACCAGTAGATTCTCAGCATCAAATGGTTTGGTTTCAGGGGGAACCCTGTCCCAGTGTAACTTAACGCTGGTACCTAACCCCCCTAGGTGAAGTTCCATTAATTTCGGGTCTGTTTCTACGCGTTCAATATTCCCTGTCGCTAAATCAATTTCTAAGTTATAGCCTGTCTCTGCGTATCTCATTTTCATCCCCTCCATGCATGTTTTTAGCAAATCCAATATCCCCGTAACCATGACCTTTAGCTAGGTATCATTATTACATTAACAAAATGAGAAACTTTTGTCAATACTGAATATTCGAATAACTCCCAAAACTTTTGTCAATACTGAATATTCGAACAACTCCTTGCACTATTAGGGTTAATCCTATGATATTACTAAACTTATACCTCACACTTTCAAGATAACTCCATTCAAACTTTCATAAATACACAACAATAGGCAATTTAGTGTCCAAGTACAAGCCATTTTCTAACCGGTTCCGGTTGTGATATCTTAGTAGTAACATAAAACTGAGAGCCGCATATAAAGCGGCTCTCAAAGTCTTATTGTTTATTGTTGCAACTTATTTAGTTAAATCTCCATAATGATGGGTAAAATCATTGGCCTTCTCCTGGTTTTTTCGTAAAGAAACTTTCCTAAAACATCTCTAACTTGTGATTTAATGGGCGACCATTCTGAAATACCCCTGTCTGCACATGCATCAAGAGCACTTTTTACCTTTACCCTGGCTTCCTCCAGTAACTGTTCTGATTCCCGAACGTAGACAAAGCCACGGGATACTATATCCGGACCGGCTACGATTAATCCAGCCTCGCGGTCTATAGTGACGACAACGATCAAGATGCCGTCCTGGGAAAGCTGCTTGCGGTCTCTTAAGACAATATTGCCTACATCACCAACTCCCAGACCGTCAACGAGCACTTTCCCAGCGGTAACTCTACCGGCAGTACGCCCCGTACGGCGGGTAAAATCAAGCACTTGGCCATTTTCCGTGACAAATATTCTTTCCGGTGATATTCCAACATCTCTAGCCAACTCAGCGTGTTTAATCAGCATGCGGTACTCCCCGTGCACGGGTACAAAGAACTTGGGCCGGACCAAATTGATCATCATCTTCAGATCTTCTTGGCAAGGGTGTCCCGAAACATGAATACTTGAAGCTGATTCGTAAATAACATGCGCCCCCTGTTTGAAAAGCTGGTCGATAATCCGGGCGACCACCTTTTCATTTCCTGGGATCGGTGTAGCTGAAATAATAATAGTATCACCCGGCACAATAACCACTTGCTTGTGTTCAGAAAGGGCCATCCGGGTTAAGGCCGACATCGGCTCGCCCTGACTACCCGTGGTGAGAATCACTACTTTATGCCGGGGTAGGTGGTTAGCTTCATCCAACTCGACCATAGTGTTCTCAGGGATATCAAGATACCCTAGTTCATAAGCTACGTTTACAACATTGACCATGCTCCTGCCGACAACAGCTACCCTACGTTTCTGCCTATGGGCTACTGTGATGGCCTGCTGGATCCTGTGCACATTAGATGCAAATGTGGCAATAATAATCCGGTCGGTGGCCTGGCGAAAGGTTTCATCAAATGTATTCCCGACCATCCGTTCAGAAAGGGTGTACCCCGGTATTTCAGCGTTAGTACTATCCGAAAGTAAAACCAGAACACCTTTATCACCTAATTGGGACAACCGGTGAAAGTCAGTAACCTGGCCATCTACGGGCGTCTGATCGATCTTAAAGTCCCCGGTATGAACAATCACCCCAACCTGAGTATGGATCGCAATGGCCACGGCATCAGGAATGCTATGGGATACTCTAATGAATTCCACCTTGAACGGCCCAATCTGCACCATATCTCTCGGCTTAACTGTATTAAGAATAGCATCAACATTCCGTTCCTTCAACTTACCTTGCAACAGGCCAAGAGTCAGTTTTGTGCCGTATACGGGAACATTCAGCTGCCGCAGCACATAAGGCAGTGCTCCAATGTGATCCTCATGCCCGTGCGTGAGTACTATCCCACGGACAAATTCCTTATTTTCCAACAGATAGGTAATATCCGGAATAACAATATCTATCCCCAACATTTCCTCTCCTGGAAACATCAACCCGCAGTCAATGACTAAAATATTCTCCCCCAATCTCACCGCCATCATGTTTTTACCGATTTCCCCCAGCCCTCCGAGAGGGACTAGAGACAATTTGGGTTCTCGAGACAAATCCACACCTCCCTACCTAACGTAAAACATATTAAACAAAAAAATCGAAAAATAGCAACCGGTGAGATAAACTCAGGAGAAGGTGAGGGAATATTCCCATTAACCTGTGGTTTAGGAGCTATTTTATTATTAATTATACGTTATTTTTCTCCATGGGACAAGCAATACAACGTTTTGAAAAACAATATGACCGTGGTCATTGGCCTACCACGGTCATATTGTTTCCTTTTTAAGTTAACTACCTATAACAATTTTTCTTCTTCCAGCAAGGTTTTTATGCTTTCTCTTTGAGACTCGGTAACTTCAGCCATGGGTAGGCGCAACCCGCCCACCTGCATGCCTTTTAGGTTAAGCGCAGCCTTTACCGGCGCCGGGTTCGTGGTAATAAACATTCCTTTAAAGACAGGCATTAAATCCAGGTGAATCTTTGTGGCCAAGGCAGTATTACCGGAAGTATAAGCATTAATCATTTCTTTAATTTGCGCCCCGACTAGGTGCGAAGCCACACTAACTACTCCTTTGCCCCCAAGCGACAGGATCGGTAAAGTCAAAGAATCATCCCCGCTATATATCGCAAAGTGTTCCGGCAGAGAACGTTTTAGCTCACTGATCTGATCCATACTGCCGCTTGATTCCTTGATCGCCACAATATTACTGATCTGGGATAGCCTGACCACAGTCTCCGGCAAAATGTTAACTGCAGTGCGCCCCGGTATGTTATAAAGCATCACAGGCAAATCGGTGCTTTCAGCGATCGCTTTGAAATGCCGGTAAAGCCCCTCCTGAGTCGGTTTATTATAATAGGGCGCTACCAGCAGTACCCCGTCCACCCCGGCTTTCTGGGCCGCTTGAGTTAAGAATATGCTGTCGGCAGTGGAATTACTGCCCGTGCCGGCAATAACTGCAGCTTTTCCCCCAACTTGCTCCACTACAGTTTTAAAAAGCTCTATTTTTTCTTCCTTGCTCAGAACAGGTGACTCACCTGTGGTACCGGCAACCACCAGTCCGTCAGAACCGGAATTGACCAGTTGACAGGCCAGTTTTTTAGCCTGGCTGAAATTTATTTTTAAATCGTCGTCAAAAGGGGTAACCATCGCGGTTATAACCAACCCAAAGTCGTTGGTCAAATTTTTCACCTTCTTAATTTTTACTCACCCGGTTTGAATTGCCGGTGCAAGGCTTGAATGCTTTTATCAGTTTCCTCTTTTCTAACAAGGACCCATATTGTGGTATAAGAATCCGCCGACTGTAAGATTTGCACTTTTTCTTTGGCCAGTGCTTCTACAATTTTAGCCATCACACCAGGAACACCGGTCATACCCGCTCCTACCACTGCTACCTTGGCACAATCGGCTAAAAGCTCAGGTTTAATGCCCATCTCTTTTAGCACCTGAACTGCCTTTACAGCCACAACATTTTGGACTGTGAAGTGAATTAATTCCGGGTGGACGTTGATAAAATCCACACTTATGCCGGCCAGGGCCAGATTGTTAAATAATTTTCTTTGAAAGTCCAAATGATCCTGATCATCTCTAACCGCCACCTTGATCCGGGTGATATTAGGGATATGGGTAATGCCGGTAATCGTACGGTCCCTGGTAATATCAATGGTGTTCCGGTATAATTCACCGTACGAAGTGACCAGAGTGCCCGGCGCATCGCTAAAAGTAGATTTGATCCGAAGCGGGATATTCTTTTGCATCGCGATTTCCACCGCCCTGGGGTGGATTACTTTTGCGCCCTCATGGGCAAGCTGGCAGATCTCGTTATAGGTAACTGCCCCCAGGGGCCTGGCGTCGGATACAATACGCGGGTCGGCAGTCATGATCCCGTCGACATCAGTATAGATATCCACGTATTCAGCATCCAGCGCCACACCAAGGGCCGCCGCTGTGGTATCACTGCCACCTCTACCGAGTGTAGTGATCTCGCCTTCACCAGTGCTTCCTTGAAATCCGGCAACAACTACGATTTTTCCAGCATGTGCGTGCCTAATAATATTTTGCGGGTCCACTTTCAAAATCCTGGCATCGTTATGTCCATTATCGGTAAAAATCCCGGCCTGGGCACCGGTTAGAACAATAGCCGGATAGCCCAATTCTTGAATAGTGGCAGACATTACCACTCCAGAAATGATCTCTCCACAAGACATGAGCAGGTCGGATTCGCGCGGGGTCAGTTCTTTATTTCCAGTACGTGCATATGAAAGGAGTGTGTCGGTCGCATATGGCTCACCCAACCGTCCCATGGCGGAAACAACCACCACAGGACTATACCCGTCCTGCTTGGCTTCCACCACCTTGGAGGCAACCTTTAAGCGCAAATCCTCGTTGACCAGGGATGTGCCTCCAAACTTCTGAACAATAAACTTCATACATACTCCTTTCAAGATCAATTATACCTTATTATTTTTTAATTAAACAACCATATTTAATAACCTGCTCGGCAATTTGCACTGCATTTGTCGCCGCGCCTTTACGGATTTGGTCAGACGCAACCCAGATATTCAGGCCGTTGGGAATAGAATTATCCTCCCTGATCCGCCCGACAAAAACTTCATCCCGGTTGGAAGCAAATAACGGCATCGGATACTTTTTATGCGCCGGATCATCAACTACTACGATACCAGGCGCTTTGGCAAACAGTTGTTTCGCCTCTGCGGCAGTAATTTTTTTCTTGGTTTCTATGTTTATTGACTCCGAATGGCTGCGGTACACCGGCACCCGTACAGTCGTAGCGGTAATGGCGATGGAATCATCATGTAACAGTTTCCGGTTTTCTTGAACCATCTTCCACTCTTCTTTGGTATAATCCAAATCCATAAAAACATCAATATGCGGGATCAGATTAAAAGCAATCTGGTACGGAAATACTTCAGGGGTAACCGGGTTTTGCTCCAATACGGCCCTGGTTTGGGCGGTCAACTCCGCAATAGCTTCCAAGCCCGCGCCTGATACCGCCTGGTAAGTCGATACCACTACTCTTTTTATACCAACCGCATCATAAATGGGCTTCAGCGCCACTACCCCAATAGTAGTGGAACAGTTTGGGTTGGCAATAATCCCTTTATGCCATTTCACATCTTCAGGATTGACCTCGGGCACTACCAGCGGCACCGCCGGATCCATGCGGAAATTGCTGCTGTTGTCAATAACTACAGCGCCCCGCTCAACCGCGGCCGGCCCAAATTCTTTACTGGCGGCCCCCCCGGCGAAAAGGGCGATATCGGCGCCATTAAACGAATCAGGAGTTGTTTCCTCCACACGATAAGATTGATCCCGGAAAAACATTTCCTTGCCTGCAGACCGGGAAGTAGCGCAAAGCACTAACTCTCCAACCGGAAAGTTGCGCTCGTCCAGTACTTTTAATATTTCCTGCCCTACGACGCCGCTGGCTCCCACTATTACTACTTTGTACTGTTCCAAAAAAATACCCCCCACTACTATAATATTTAGACCATTTATATGTTTTATAGGTGTTTCATACCATGCTTTACTTGCTCTTAATGCACTATCAACAACGGTTGGCGCTGTTTACCCTTCATTGCCTCCAATATTGTATCAACAATTAACTCCCATTTGGCCACTAAAGAATTCGGTTTTCCGGTTGGATTATCCTGCCCGAAAGGCACCATGTAAATATTTTTCATATTGAGCAGTAAACCAATATTTTTTGCGTTTATGCTTAGTCCATCATTTGTTGAAACCGCCAGTACTACCGGACGCTGGTTTCTTAAATGGGCTTTTACGGCCATCAAGACCGTGCTGTCGGTAATCCCGCTGGCCAGCTTAGCCAGTGTGTTTCCCGTACACGGGGCAACTACGACAACATCCAAAAGTTTTTGCGGACCAATCGGCTCAGCTCCCACAATAGTTGACACTATCTCTTTACTGGTAATTTCCTTGAGCATTTCTTTCCAGTGCAGGCTGGAGCCGTACCTGGTATCGTTAGTGTCTACGGCATCGCTAATGATTGAGAACAGTTCGGACCCCTCATTAACTAAATTACGCATCTGCGGTATTACGTCAGCTAAACAGCAATGAGAGCCAGTCAAGGCAAAACCAACCCTGACTCCTTGCAAACGCATCCAAAGCACCTCCATATATAAACCCGGTTAACTGTTGGCTGTTTTTTTCTCCAGGAATCTTATTATTGGCTGGGCTAGAATCCGTCCAGCCGTTTTTGGCGCTACCCTACCGGGCAAGCTCGGCGCCAAAACAGCCTTTAATCCCAGACGCTCCGCTGCTTGAAAATCAGTCCCACCCGGATCAGAGGCCAGGTCGAAGATGATCGTATCAGGAGACACCATGCCTAAAACCTCTTCTGTCAATACCAGCGCAGGGATTGTGTTGAAAATAACATCGGCTTCAGCCAGGCATTCAAGCATATTGTTAATATCTACGGGAATTAAGTTCATCTCCGCAACCCTGGCCAAAGCCGCCGGTTTTCTGGCAACAACCCTGGTATTGGCCCCCATGGCGCTCAATAAACGGGCCAGAGTCATACCCGTCCGGCCAAAACCTAGGACAACGGCCAAACTGCCGTGGATAGTAATCGGCAGTAGTTCCATCGCCATTTGAACAACTCCCTCTGCTGATGGGATTGCATTCAATATTGCCACTTCGTCCAGTTTCATCAATTCAATGAGACGAAGATTCATACGGGAAGTCATCTGCTTTAGCAACGGACCGGCGAGCCCGGTAAAAATAAATGTTCTTCCGGGAAGTAGCGCCATGATCTGTTCGGTCATATGATACGTTTGTTCAGACAGCACACAGTGCAATAGGCCTTTTTCGTCGATGCCAAGAATGGGTAGGATCACTGCTTGCACACCCACAAGGCACCCTTCCAGGTTATTATAAAGGGTAACACCCTTAACACTGCTTGTTACTGGCAGCCCCACGACATTAACCCTAGCTCCTGATGCGATCAGTTCATCGATCAAAACGGGAAACCTGGCATCGCCTCCGATAACAGCAACGGTAACGCCTTTAAGCTTTGGCTGCATGACCTCACCAAACCCCCTTAGACACAAGCCAACATTTACCCACATTATATGAACTTTCGGAAATAGAGGTGCTTGTCATTGTTTTTAGTTATGATTTAATCAAAAAGCAGTTTGTCTAAGCCATAAACCACCCTTTCCAAATGCATTGCCTTACGAATACCTAGCAACACCCCGGGCATAAACGACTCCCGGTTAATTGAATCATGTTTAATAGTCAAAGTCTGGCCGAGGCCACCAAAAATAACTTCCTGGTGTGCCACCAGCCCGGGCAGGCGTACACTATGAATACGAATGCCCCCGTTAAACTTGCCCCCGCGCGCGCCGGTTATATTTTCGAATTGAGTAGCCAGCCCCTGTTGGAAATCCCCCCTTTGTTCACATATTGCCTCTGCCGTTTTGATCGCCGTGCCGGACGGGGCATCAATTTTTTGGTCATGGTGAAGTTCGATAATTTCTACATTAGGCATATGGCGGGCCGCTTCAGTAGCAAACTTGATCATTAATAGAGCTCCGATAGCAAAGTTTGGCGCGATCAAACCACCAACTCCCAACTCTTGTGAAAGGTTAATTACTTCTTGAATTTGTCCGGAACTCATTCCGGTGGTTCCAACCACCGGGCGTACACCACATTTAATACAGGTAATGCAATTTTGATAAACCACATGTGGGGTGGTAAAATCAACAGCTACATCAGGACGGAGCCGTCTCAGCATTTCTTCAAGGTTATTCTCCAGGATTATTCCAGTATGAGCAACTCCAATTAATGTACCGATGTCTGTACCTGTACCAGCACTATCTACCGCTCCAACTAATTCCATATCTCCGCTGTTCCATACTGCCTTCATGACCTCACAACCCATCCGCCCATAGGCGCCGTTAACAATAACCCGCAGCAAGCTTACACCTCCTAAGATATAAAAAGTGACTTTTAACTTTTTTAAGTTTTATTGTCTTATAAATAAATAAATATGTCAACAAATGTGATAATAAAAATACCCCGGATATTTATAACCTTGTTTAGCCATAATATTATAAATAAAGAAAGGAAGTGAAAGCGTGAACAGTGATCCGGCAATTCAGGAAGTACAAAATCACAGTTATCCGCTCATGAGCGGCTGGCCATATATGACTTCGGCAATGCCTGACCCACTAATTGGTCAAAAGGGAACGATGATTCCCAGGGTAAATATAGTTGAAACAGACTCATCTATTGTTTATTATTGCGATCTGGCAGGCGCTGACGGCAGCAAATTAAGCCTTGAAATATCAGCTCTAGAAATAGCCATTAACGCACCAGCACCTAGCCCCGCAGCAAAGCACCCCAATTCCCGGTATATTTATCAGGAAAGGCCTAACGGTTCTTACGCAAGACTACTAATCACACCAGCTAATGTTAATATCGATAAAGTAGAAGCCAACTACAATAGTAACGGCATTTTAGAAATAATCTTTCCCAAGCTCTCCCCAGAATCATAAATAAAGAAAAGACCAAGATTAGATTCTTGGTCTTTTCTTTATTTATGATCACGACTGTTCAGTTACTGTTTTTGCTGTCTTGGTTATGCTTTCCGGAATTACCACTCTATTGCTGGAAGTTACTGAAAAATTAGGGGTGGTAAATTCGGCCAGCGGGTATCCTGAACCTTCAGTCAACAGATAATATTTTGTATCACCCGTTTTATAGTTAAAGGTTATCCTTTTCTCTTTATTATTAGTTATCTCTTCCATAATTTAACCTCCTCGTATACACTAGTCCCAAATGCTTAAGAGATAGTTCTCCAGCTTTGTTTTAAAATATTTACATTCACCTTACCAGCCTCGGGAAAATCATGCCGTTCAACTATGCCGGAAAAAACAAAGGCATCGAGACCATACAAAGACTCCACAATGCCACTAGTCACCTCAAAATCGGTCCTATTTCCACATAGCTTTTCAGCAGGATTAAATGGTTCGGTCAGAGCTATATCTTCAGCATAATCTTGATAAAGAGCCCAAATCAACGATTCAAGCTCGTTTTCTGGCATAACTATGTTCAGGGTAATCTCCTCCGCCGCCTCCTTCCTGGAAATCATATGGTTGTGGGCGTACAATTTTTCGGTCAGGTTGTCCACAATATGTTCACTTCTTCCCTCCCGTAACGGCTGCTGGTGCATCGCCAGCAGTTTTTTGGCCAGCGATCTAATCAGCATATAATTCCGGTGTACATTGCCTAACGCCAGCGGATGAATCCGCTCAGACAGCAGGGTAAAGGCCTTAACCTGTGAATCATGACTACAGACACCGGCTTTTTCCCCGGCCAGCGCCAGGTAAGAATAAACATCCTCGATATTTACCGGCATCCGGGCCGCCGGATTATTGGGGTCCTGAGGATTAAAGGCATTAACCACGCTAGGGTCAATCGGGCCCAGTTCACCCAATTTGCCCATCACTATTTCATCGGCGCCCAGGCATAACAATGTCCCTGAACTATAACAGCGAAAGGGAACCATAACGGTAAAGCGGGGTGTATATTCCCGAATTAAATGAACGAGACGCCAGGGGGTTAGAACGTCACCCCCCCTAGTATAAAGAAACAAATCTATTTGGTTTTTCTCCCTATGATCATGTTCGCTAAATAATTCCAAATGTCTGTAAAAAACCTGGGTTACATCCGGAGCGATTCTCGTGCTAACATTTTCACGGTCGCCGGTAATATAACACAACACCGCGGAATCTCTTAGTTCAGCAATTTGTCTGATTATCTCCATTCTTTGTTGACGCGCCATGTTACCCCTCCGATACCTGGTCTTTTTCACTTCTAGTATGTCAAGACCGAGTGATCTTAATTACAATTTTTATGATCTATTTATAAGCGGTATAAATTTTTAAAAGAGGCTAATAATATCGATGGTATTTCAAAATCTTAATAGGAGGTTATTAAATGCACGTTTCATCATCTTTCAATCCGAACCAGGTAGTAGCTTTGAACCAGGGTTACCAGAGTGGCGCTACTGCTTTTCCCATTTCGCTCCGGCCAAGTTTACACGGCAACACGGTAACTTACTCTTTTAACCCGCTTCTCAGCCAGGCTTCAGCTTTTGGTATGAACCCGGCCCTGACTTCAGGTTTTAATCCGATGCTGAACCAATCCTTGGCATTGGGCTGGAATCCCATGATGGCCTCCAGCATGGCCCAAAGCATTTTACCCGGCAGGGGCATCAGCAGTTGGAACCCCATGTTTAACCAGCTACAGCCAATGGGCATTGATTACAATACGATTCAGGCAACATCCGGCATGGCTCAAATGCGGGTAGACCTGCATGAAACTAATAGCGATATTGTCTTAGCCTGTGAACTGCCCAACATTAGCTTAAACGATGTGAACCTGACTGTTACCGATGATTCCTTATCTATTTCCGCCACGGCTTTTGCCGGTAACCGAACCACCAGCCTGTACCGCACAGTAGCCCTGCCCACCTCAATCAAATCTGAACTGGTAGAGGCAACCTATTCCAACGGTATTTTAGAAATCCGCGCTCCCAAGTCCGATATGGTTACTAGGCGAAAGGTTAAGGTAAATCTTTCTTAATCTATTTAAATCGAATAGGAGAACCCAAGCTGGGCGCAACGAAAAAGCTAGGAGTGCAAATGCACGAATCCTAGCTTTTTCATTTACCGTACCGTTGCCATGCCTTGAATTTTAATGATAGTACTAAAATAAATAGCGCTGAAAGCCCGGGCTGGTTTGATCAAGATCAACAATAATTACCTCGGCGCCAATTTTTTTTACCGCCTCCCACGGTATCATCAGGTGTTGACGGTCCAGCCACAGATTAATAATATTGCTTTTTTTGGGGAGAATGATGGAGCGGATTTCACCCGACTCGACATCTATCTCCATATCGGAATCACCAACCACACCCAACCGGGCGCCATTATAAATGTTTATAATTTCCTTGCCCACAAGTTCTGACATCCTCATCTTCAATCACCCACCCCCACACCCTATATTTTTCGCCAGGTCATAACGACCTTCTGAAAATACGGCTGGACTATGGCTAGGGCAATTGATATAGTAGCCAGCGGCTCCATGCTATACCGCCCTAGCCGCACCCTCATCGGCAGCTCCAGCTCCAGAAAAGTACAGAGTAAAACCAGGGACAGGTAAATACCCCCGGCCACCCCGATCAAATTAACCAGGGCCTTAGAAAGTGGGCTTGACTTACTTTCACCAATGACTTCCCAATTTTTTTCCCTGTACCGTTGCAGAAAGATCCTTTGTTTCACAGAAATAATCACCAACAATAATAAAATTAACCCTAAAATTAAATTGCTGGACATTGTCCCACCCCCGTAATTAAATTTATTTGGGACATGCAGCAATTATGATTAAAATTTAAGATTAAACCTATAATTTGCCTGTAGAGCCAAACCCACCCACGCCCCGGCTAGTTTCCGCCAACTCTTCTGCTTCTTCAAAAACAGCCTCGTAAACAGGTAGAAAAACAAGCTGGGCAATCCGCTCTCCTGGGCTGATGGTATAATCGCGGTTGCTCTGATTATGGATGGCGACTAATATTTCACCCTTGTAGTCACTGTCAATGACACCGACAGCATTGGCCAGAGTGATGCCGTGCCGGGAGGCCAGACCGCTTCTCGGAAAAATCAGCCCAACCACATGCCGGTCAGGTAGCTCGATGGCCATGCCGGTGGGGATGTTGGCTCTATGGCCAGGTGAAACTACCAGCGGATCATCGATGCAGGCGGGCAAATCCACACCTGCCGAACCAGTTGTAGCATAGTTAGGGAAAGGAATGGATGAACCAATTTTTTTAGATATTCTTTTAACTTTGACAACTATAGAAAAGCTCATATTTATTCCTCTAGAAAAATTAAATACCATTTCACAACGCGGAATTTATTAAAATGCTCTTAATTCCCCAGCGCTTTCGCTAAGCTACCACAATCCTCCCAGGGGCCGATAGTGGCCAGGGAAAAATTAGCGGGGGCCAGCATTTCAGAAGCTAACTCCTGAACATCCTCAATTGTCACCTTGTTTAACTTCTCCACAATCTCTTCCGGGGGGATTATCTTACCCAGATAGAGCTGAGATTTTCCTAACCTGCTCATTCTGGTACTAACATTCTCCAGACTCAATAAGAGATTACCTTTCAACTGATCTTTCGCCCTTTGCAATTCTTCTGCTGTTACACTATTTTCCCGAATATCTTTTGTTTGCTTAAAAATAAGCTCAAGCACCTCGTCTACATTCTGCTTGCTTAAGCCGGCATATATGCAGAAAAGACCGGTATCATGGTAGGAGCTGTGGTAGGAAAAAACTGAATAAACCAAGCCGCGCTGTTCCCGGATTTCCTGAAACAGTCTCGAACTTAGGCCCCCTCCCAGTATCGTGTTGATAATTTGAAAGGTGTAGGCCTTTTTATTGTCCAGGCTTAAGCCGGGCGTTCCCAAACATAAATGCACTTGTTCAGTATCTTTACTCCGGCAAACCACATCACGTTTTGGCAGCGGTGCTGTCAGCGTGCGGGCAGGGCTACCGCCTGTCTTTGCCTCCAGAATTGGGCGAAGTTTGCGAATGACTTCTTCATGCTCAATGTTGCCGGCAACCGTCACTATCAGGTTATCAGGGTTGTAGTGGGTTTTATAAAATTCCAATATTTTGTCCCTGGGAATCCGGGCAATTACCTCGGCTGTTCCGATAATCGGACGCCCCAAGGCATGTCCCTGCCACATTGAACCGGCAAAGATATCATGCACCAGTTCATCAGGGGCATCTTCGTACATTTTTATTTCTTCGATAATGACATTTCTCTCACGGTCTAGATCAACCGGATCAAAGGTAGAGCCGAAAAGCATGTCGCTTAAAAGCTCAAATGCCAGGCCAAAATGTTCATCCAGAACCCGGGCATAATAACAAGTATATTCCTTGGTAGTAAATGCGTTTAACTGCCCGCCCACCGCGTCAAGGGTTTCGGCAATTTGCTTGGCGGACCGTTTTTGAGTACCTTTGAATAGCAAATGCTCAATAAAATGTGATACGCCATTGTTTTCATTAACTTCATCACGTGAACCTACATCCACCCAGAAACCTAAGGCAACAGAACGAACATGGGGAACTCTTTCGGTAAGAATGTGTATATTGTTGGCAAGGGTAACCTTTTGAAACATGAACGGTACCTCCTCCAAATGCAATCCTCAAACTTATTCGTTGAATTTGGCTTAACTCCTTTAATACTTTAGAAAATAATGAAGATAAACTATATTATCTCCTAAAGGTTTCCCAATTACCATCCTAATTATTTACCTTCAGCACGCCTTACTTATACCTGGGTTAATTAAACAAAAACACCTCTTATTTGAGGTATTAGTGGTAATTATTAGTATCTCTTACCCAAAAACAGGTTAATTGACGCTGCTCACGTTTAAATGTGAGCCACTAACGGGGTTATCGGTTCAACAATACTGGGGATGGACCCACCTGCCTTCAGGCAAAGGCAGGTAAGCATTTTTAATTGCGGCCGTTTTCCCGGCGCCTTGGTGGTCGTGTACCCCGCTCGCGAGGCCGGCTAAAATCCTCCTTTACCTTTCTCTCCGGTGCCGGTATTGCATCTTTCCTGGAAAGTTTCAAGCGGCCCTGGTTGTCATATCCAATAGTTTTTACTATAGTCATATCCCCTTCTTTAACCACATCTTCTACCTTATTTACCCGGTGGTGTTCCAGTTGGGAAATATGAACGAGGCCTTCCTTACCCGGTAAGCCAAGCACACCCGGAATAATTTCCACGAAACAACCGAAATCTGTTACCTTGGTTACCCGCCCGTTATAAATTTCACCAGCTTTGATTTCTTTAGTCAGGTTTTCAATAATCTGCAAAGCTAGTTTACCTTTTTCCTGATCAACAGACGCTATAAACACCCTACCGTCGTCTTCGATGTCTATTTCGGCGCCGGTTTCCTCAACGATTTTCTTAATAATCTTACCACCTGGACCGATAACGTCGCGGATTCTATCAGGATCAATCATGGTATGAATAATGCGTGGTGCGTGAGGGGAAAGTTCTGCTCTGGGTGCAGGAATAACTTCAAGCATTTTACCCAGGATATGCATACGCCCATCGTGAGCCTGTGCTAGTGCACGCTCAAAAACTTCGAAGGAAATACCGGCAATCTTAATATCCATTTGCAGGGCGGTGATTCCCTTTGAAGTACCTGCCACTTTAAAGTCCATATCACCAAGATGGTCCTCCAACCCCTGGATGTCGGTAAGCACAGTAATATGCTCATCCTCTTTAATTAGGCCCATCGCCACCCCGGCAACCGGCGCCTTAATGGGCACCCCCGCATCCATTAAGGCCAGGCAACTACCGCATACGCTGCCCATAGAAGTCGATCCATTGGATTCAAGCGCTTCCGATACCAGGCGGATCGTATAGGGGAATTCTTCCTCGGAGGGAATCACTGCGGACAGCGCTCGTTCTGCTAGGACGCCATGACCTATTTCCCGCCGGCCGGGACCTCTGATCGGCCTGGTCTCCCCCACGCTGAACGGGGGGAAATTGTAATGATGCATGAAGCGCTTAGACTCTTCCACTCCCAGCCCGTCCAAAATTTGCTCATCGGAAATGGTTCCCAGGGTTACGGCTGACAGGATCTGAGTTTGTCCCCTGGTGAACAACCCGGTACCATGGGGACGCGGTAAAACCCCTACCTCAACAGAGATGGGTCTAACCTCTGTGACTCCACGCCCATCAATACGCACTCGCTCGACCGCAATCATCCGGCGAATAATTTTTTTCTCGATGCTATCGATAATTTTATTGATCGAGCTCTCTTCTTCGGGAAAAGTTTCGATAAACTGCAGCGTCAAATCATCCTTAACCCCATCTATTAATGCTTCACGCACTTGTTTTGAAAGCTTTTCCTCAACACACTGCTGCAGCGCATTTGTCAGCCTATCTTCTACCATCCCGGCCATAGCTTCGATGATCAGCGGATCCGGGTTAGCAACAGCGGGCATAATTTTTTCCTTGGCCAGTCCCATCGCCAGGGCTTCCGCACGAAAATTATCGATAAAATCTACAATTTCCTTCACAACTTCATGCCCGTAAGAAATAGCTTCAAGAATAGCTCTTTCAGGAACCTCCCCGGCCCCGGCCTCCACCATCATCACTGCCTCCCTGGTACCGGCAACCACCAGATGTAAATCACTCTTTTCCGCCTGGGACAAAATTGGGTTAATTGCCATCTGCCCATCCACACGACCCACGATCACACCGCCAATAGGATGCTGCAAGGGGATTTCGGAAATATGTAATGCTGCTGAAGCCCCGATCATTGCCGCGATTTCCGGTGCGTGGTCCTGGTCCACCGACATAATGGTAGCGATTACCTGGACTTCGTTACGCATCTCCTTAGGAAATAAAGGTCTGATGGGCCGGTCGATCAGCCGTCCGGATAGAACGGCCTTTTCACTAGGGCGGCTTTCCCTTTTAATAAAACCACCCGGGATTTTGCCCACAGCGTAGAACCTTTCCTCATAGTCCACTGTGAGCGGAAAAAAATCAATCCCTGCTCTGACCTGGTTGGACATTGTGGCCACCACTAGGACCACTGTATCCCCGTAGCGGACAAATACAGAACCGCCCGCCTGCTTAGCCAGTTTTCCAGTTTCTAGAACCATCGGGCGGCCCCCGATGACAATTTCTTTTTTCAATACAGGGTTATTTGACATTTAGAAAAAATACCTCCGTTGTAGAAAAGAAATATTTAGCAAATAAATATTAGTTCGACATTATTATTATTATTCCTTTCAAGATAAAATAAAATCCACAAATAACCCAAATAAGCAACAAAGAAGCGGGCATTACACCCGCTTCAGTATCATTACTTACTTTCTCAGACCAAGTTTTTCAATAAGTGAACGATATCGATCAAAATGCCGGTCACGTAGATAGTTAAGTAAAGCTCTTCTCTGCCCAACCATCATCAACAAGCCCCGGCGTGAATGATGATCACCTTTATGTAGCTTCAAATGACCGGTAAGATTGTTGATCCTTTCCGTTAGGATGGCAATTTGCACTTCTGGAGAACCAGTGTCCTTTTCATGAAGCTTATGATTAGCAATAATCGCCTGCTTATTTTCAGTAGTCATCGCCATGCGGCTCACCTCCTTTTTATAAATCGCTACCGGCCAAGTCAACCGCTGGAGAAACGTGTTACCTAGTCCGTAGTTCTCTAGGGAAATTTTACTTCCCAATTACAGTTATCACCAAACGGCCATCTGGAATATCTTTGGCAACAATATCAAAAAACCGTCCCGGCTTGGCCATGAAACCCCGAAACCGTGTAGCAGTCGGGATGCGTCCGGGTATTCCACTGGCGGCGTTGATGATATCTGATATGGAAATCTTGTCCTGCCTCATATCCCGTAAGCGCTTGCGCGCGTGCTCGGTAATGATCACCCTCATTGCCGCTAGCTCTCTAATATCCGCTGGATTGGCACATCTGCCCGTCTTCTTCCTGGGCAAGAAATGCATATAGGGCATCCTGAAAGGCTGCTAACCGAAAATTTTCCATATCTGCCTGTTGGTAAAGAGTTTCCAACTCCATCTTTAATGACTGGAATTCCTCGCTCAAACAAATCAGAGCGATGTAATTGATCCACTTCTTAATCTCCTCCTCAGGAGAGTCCAATTTTGGGATACTCATGGTTAACGCCTCCTTAATTAATACGGGACGTTTAACGCGTTAATTGTAGCATATATCCGGCACTTATGTAAACGTTACCTATTAAATTTATATTAAATTAGGCTATTATTTATTCACCGACTGTCTACTACCAGCCTGGTCTGAATAATATCCTGTTCAATTTGTTTAACCAGGTCTGAAGCAGTATTAAATTTTCTTTCCTCCCGCAAGCGCCTGGTAAACTTAACCCTAATATTTTTACCATAAAGATCCTGATAAAAATCAAGTAAATGGACTTCAATGTTTCTTATTTGTTCTTGAAACGTAGGCTTAACTCCTATATTTGCCACTCCGAGATAGGTTTCACCGTCCACATGTACCTGTACTGCATAAACCCCGTTGGCGGGAACCAACATTTTCTTATTTATGTCCAGATTGGCGGTAGGAAAGCCAAGTACACCGCCACGCCTTGCCCCCGTCACAACCTGTCCTTCAATAAATGGGTAATATCCGAGAAACTTAGCTGCCTCCGTCACCTTACCTTTGCCGATTAGCTCTCTGAGCAGGGAACTGCTCACTACTTGCCCATCGACCACAACCGGTGAAACTACTCTTACCCGGTAATTGTACCTGGCAGACTGCTCTTCAAGCAATTCCGGAGTCCCCCGTCCACGATAGCCGAAGGTAAAGTTGTAACCAACAACAACCCCGCTAACGCCTAAATCTTCACTGAGAACAATACGGATAAAATCTTCAGGAGAAAACCTAGCGAATTCAAGATCGAAAGGTATAAATAATATTACTTCTACCCCCAGTTTCTCGAGCAGCCTCTGTTTTGCTTCCTGAGATAATATCAGTGGCGGACAGCTGTCCGGAGCGAGTACGGCCAGGGGGTGGGGGTGAAAAGTAAAGACAGCCGGTGTACCGCCCATCTCTTTAGATAATAACATTATTTCTGAAATAAGCTTTTGATGTCCAATATGTACACCGTCGAAATTCCCCAGGCCAATTACGATTTTTTTATGTTTACGCTTAAGTCCCTGCCAATGGTGGTAAATATACAATTTATAGACCTCCTGCCAAAAAGGGACATATAAAGTACCAACTATTCAATACATCTATAATTATAAAACAAAATTTACACTAGTACACAGACAGGTTTAAATATTAACCTTGATGCGTCCACTGGATCTCGGGTAGTCCGAGCTACTGCTAGTAAGCCTTCCGGACCCTGCAGTCGCACTAGAACTCCATCATCTAACCCTCTAGGTAATTCAACTACACCAGGCAAGTAGAGTTTTGAGCCTGATCTGATTGCGGATACTGCACCGTTTTTTACTTTTACCGGGGGCAGTTCGGTAAGTACTTTTTCCATAGTAACCATAATCCTGGAAATATCTTTGGCTGCGGCCTTGATGTCTTCCAATGTATAAGCTTCTGAAATACAAAAAGCACCTACTCTTGTTCGCACCAAAAAAGACATATAAGCTCCACAGCCTAGGTAGTTACCAATATCTGCACATAATGTTCGTACATATGTCCCCTTAGAACAAGTCAGGTCTAAAAGCGCTACCGGCCTCGTTGTGCCCCAGCCGGCACCTCTAATATATTCAAGCGAATTAATGGTCACCACCCGCGCCTGACGTTCAACAACTTGACCGGCCCGGGCCAATTCATAAAGCTTCTTGCCCCGCCACTTTAATGCGGATACCATCGGCGGCACCTGCTCAATTTTACCTGTAAAACTCTTAAGCACAGCCCTGACCACTGATTCGGTCAGACCCGAGGCGTCGTACTTAGCAATTACTGCACCGAAGGAATCTCCGGTAAAGGTATTCGCCCCAAAAGTTATTTCAGCCCGGTATTCCTTATCGGCATCGGTGATAAACCGGGCGATGCGGGTTGACCGGCCCAGACAAACAACCAGTACTCCAGCTGCTCCAGGATCCAGTGTTCCGGTATGCCCTGCTTTTTTTATCTTTAAAGTGCGGCGGATGAAATTGATCACATCATGAGAGGTCATACCAGGCGGCTTCAGGACATTGATCATACCGTTCACAGTGCTTTCCCTCCGGCAGCAGACACTGCCGCCGCAACGACCTCATGCCGGATTTTTTTTAAATCACCGCCAACCTCGCAACCAGCAGCGCGGGCGTGCCCCCCCCCGCCAAATAAAGTTGCCAGGCGCCGAACATCTACAAATTCTTTGGACCGAAAACTGATCCTAATCCCGCTGTCAGCTAATTCATGAAAGAGTAGTCCCACCTCAACTCCTTTAATTCCCCGCGCGTAATTGACCAAACCCTCTGTATGTTCATCTCCGGCTTCCACTGCCTGAAGCATGTCACGGGTCACAGTCATCCACGCCACCTTGCTGCAAGTACTAAAAGAGAGTGTGTTTAACGCTGCGCCCAACAAAAACTTAGCGGCGCGTGGTCTTTCTTCATACAGGCGCATATTGATCCGTGCTACTGGCACACCGAGTTCTAACAATCGCGCTACCCGCCTGTGAGTGGAAGGAGTGGTGTTTTCATATCGGAAAGATCCGGTATCTGTCGCTATGGCGGTATACAAACAAATTGCCGTTTCCAAATTAATTTCTATTTGCATCAATTCCAACAAGTCAAAAATTATTTCTCCTACTGCTGCCGCCTGTGGCTCAATGTACCTGTACTGGCCAAAGGAATTGGTGCCGCTATGATGATCAATATTAATCACAGTAAGATGACCCTGCCCGGGCAAATCACAATATTCACTACCAAGCCTTTTTGGCACAGAACAATCTAAGGTGATTAACGTATCGTAATTACTTTCTGGTGGCTTCCCTACCCGAAATTTTTGCTTATCAGGTAGAAATTCATATATTTGTGGAATTGGATCGGGGCCGGCCATGATCACTTCTTTACCAAGTTGCTCAAGAGCTGAACCCAAGGCAAGCACCGATCCCAGAGAGTCACCGTCAGGCATGATATGGCCACATATTAATATGCGCTCCGCATTGTTGATAGCTTTGGCAATATCTTCAAGACTATTCATCGGAAATGCCACCCTTCACCCGGACATCCTCCATAAGTTTAATCAATTTAGAGCCGCGGTCAATTGATTGGTCAAGCTTAAAAGTTATTTCCGGCGTATAGCGGAGGCGGATCCGCCGGCCGAGCTCACTGCGGATAAATCCTTGCGCCCCTGTAAGCGCCTTTATCGTTGCCTTCTGGTCGGTAGGTTCACCTAAAACACTGGCATAAATATTAGCATAGCGCAAATCCTTGGAAACCTCTACCGCCGTGATACTGACAAAACCAATCCGGGGGTCTTTTAACTCATCTCTTAATAACTCTGATACCTCTTTTTTAATAGCTTCAGCCAACCGTTCCGGACGGAAGGACATATACAACACCTCCTATACTAGAGGTTAATGGCCTGGAGTTTTCATTAAGCACAGTGTTCAATTTTGCGTTTCCGGGCCCCTTTAAGAAAGTTCTCTTTTAATGGCTTCCATGGTAAATGCCTCCACAATATCTCCCTCTTGAATCTCGTTGAATTTTTCAAAAGCAAGGCCGCACTCATAACCTTGCATGACCTCTTTAGCATCATCCTTGAAACGCTTCAAGGAATCAAGTTTGCCTTCATGGATTACGATACCATCCCGCACGACCCTTACTCCAGCATCCTTTTCAATCTTTCCTTCTAAAACGTAGCAACCTGCAATAGTACCGATTTTCGAAGCCCTGAAAATCTTTCTTATTTCAGCCCTGCCTAGAGTTACTTCCTTATACTCCGGATCAAGCAAACCACTCATGGCCGCTTTTACATCCTCAATAGCCTCATAAATTACCCGATACAGCCGTACGTCAACCTTTTCATTTTCAGCAGCCTTTCTGGCATTAACATCCGGGCGCACGTTAAAACCTAAAATAATGGCATTTGATGCTGAGGCTAACATAATATCAGTTTCTGTAATGGCGCCTACTCCACCATGAATTATATCAACTTTTACCTCCCCGGTATTTAGCCGCTCCAACGCCTGGCGTAAAACTTCAACTGAACCTTGCACATCTGCCTTGACGATAATACTCAGTTCCTTAATCTGCCCCTCCTGGATTCGCTTATATAAGTCATCAAGGGACACTCTAGTGTTGGTTTTTAAATCTTCTTCCCGTTTCTTTACCTGCCTGCGCGAAACAACACTTCTGGCCAATTTTTCGTCCTGCACCACAATAAATACGTCACCGGCCATTGGTGTTTCTGAAAATCCCAGTACTTCCACCGGTGTGGAAGGCCCGGCTTTCTTTACTCGGCGCCCTTTATCATCAATCATGGCGCGTACCCGCCCCAAAGCGGAACCGGCAATAATATTGTCACCGATCTTCAAGGTACCGTTTTGCACTAACACAGTGGCTACCGGACCACGACCTTTATCAAGCTCCGCTTCGATCACTGTTCCCCTGGCCAGCCGCTCCGGATTGGCTTTTAATTCTTTCATCTCTGCTACCAGCAGAATCATTTCTAAAAGGTCTTTCAACCCCTCGTGTTTTTTAGCTGAAACATTAACACAAATAGTATCCCCGCCCCACTCCTCTGATATTAGTCCGTGCTCTGTAAGCTCCTGCTTCACCCTCTCAGGGTTGGCGTCGGGTTTATCGATCTTGTTAATAGCTACAATAATTGGGACTTCCGCCTCTTTGGCATGATTAATCGCTTCAACTGTTTGAGGCATTACTCCGTCCTCAGCCGCAACTACTAAGATGGCAATATCTGTGACCTGTGCACCACGCGCCCGCATTGCCGTAAAAGCTTCATGTCCCGGGGTATCCACAAAGGTGATTTTCTTTCCACCATGTTCAACCTGATAGGCGCCAATATGCTGAGTAATCCCGCCTGCCTCTGTAGAAATAACATCGGTCTTTCTGATCGCGTCCAGCAGCGAAGTTTTACCGTGGTCAACATGGCCCATAACAGTAACGATACAAGGCCTTGGCGCCAGTAACCCGGCATCCTCCTCCGGCTCTTGCATCAACACAGCTTCTACATCAACCGGCAATTTTATCTCTACTTCATAACCGTACTCATCAGCTAGAAGGGTCGCGGTATCACTATCGATCTCCTGGTTAATAGTTGCCAGGACCCCCATTTGCATTAGTTTTTTGATTATTTCAACCGGGTTTTTATGCATTTTCATGGATAATTCTTGCACTGAAACCGATTCGCCTATTATAACGGGCTTTTTCTCCACCGGTTGGACCGGGGCTATCTGTTGGCGTTGCTTGGGTCTGGCGGCTCCCCTTTTGCGAGATCCGCCTGTTGCCGCCCTTAGTCGTGACCCACCTGCGCCAATATTACTTGCAGCAGGACGCTTATTATCGTAACGACCTTTACTGGGCGGCCGGTTCGTACCCGGCCTCGCTTGCTGTTTAGGCTTATCCTTAGTTTTGCGTTCCTGCTCATCAGGCCGCGCCTGTGGTTTCGCGAAAACGGCATCCGGCTTCGATCTAGGCCCCTGACCTGCACTAGAATACAGAGATCGGTCAACCGGTTTAGGCCTCGCTCCCTGTGGGCTACCTGGTCTTGGCTCCTGCCGGCCAACAGTTTTTAAACCTTGCTGCCCCAATGGCCTTGCTGCCCCCTGTTGCTGACCACCCGGTCTGGGTGCACCAGGCTGCCTTTGGTCAGCCGACCTAGCGCCTCGTACCGGCAGGTCTTGACGCCCGCGGTCCTGCTTTGGACGGTCATTGGGCAACCGGTCTGACACAGTTCCCTCTTGCCGATGTTCTCGCTGCGTATTTCCCGCCTTGCC
>JAQVOX010000089.1 GCA_028702435.1 Desulfotomaculaceae bacterium
GCTGCACCCTTATAGCCGGTTCCCCTTAAATGTGGCGGGACAGGATCTACTCTATTATTTTCTACTTCGGAGAGGGCCGCGCTAATTCCGGCCACTACAGAATTGCTCTTAGGAGCAGTGGCAATGTAAAGGGCAGCCTCGGCCAGCACTAATCTAGCTTCGGGCATACCGATACGCTCAACGGCAAGTGCTGCGGAAGTGGCCAGGATTAGAGCCTGGGGGTCCGCCAGGCCTACGTCTTCGGCAGCGTGGATGATGATCCGGCGGCATATAAACTCTGGATCTTCGCCTGCGTACAACATCCTGGCCAGCCAGTAGAGGGTAGCCTGTGGGTCGGAACCTCTCATACTTTTTATAAAAGCGGAGGTAACATCGTAGTGCTCATCGGTCCGGTTGTATCTAAGAACCCGTTGTTGGATCGCTTCTTCTGCCACGGTAAGGTTAATCCGTCGCATCCCGCTGGCATCGGGTGGTGTAGTAAGAACAGCCAATTCCAGGGCATTCAAGGCTGCTCGGGCATCGCCATTAGCTATCTCCGCGAGATGGTCCAGTGCTTCCGGGTCGGCTATTGCCTGGTATTCGCCGAGACCTCTTTCTGCATCCTGTAAGGCCCGGATTAGGAGGCGGCGCAGTGCATCTCTGGAAAGGAAAGCAAAGCGATAGAGTTGGGAGCGGGAAAGGAGCGGCCGATTTACAGAAAACATGGGATTTTCAGCAGTTGAGCCGATTAATGTGAGCAGGCCGTTTTCTACAAACGGGAGCAGGGCATCTTGCTGGGTTTTATTAAAACGGTGAATCTCATCAATGAACAGTATGGTTTTTTCATTATATAACGAGCGTCTTTCTTTTGCCCCGTCAACTACCCGCCTGATATCTGCAATTCCGGCCATTACCGCGTTTATTGTCTCAAAATGCGCTTTAGTAATACCGGCAATGATCATCGCCAGACTGGTTTTGCCGGTACCTGGCGGGCCATAAAATATTGCCGACATTAACCGGTCAGATTCAATCAATCGCCTTAACAAAGTTCCGGCGCCTACAATAGCGGTCTGCTCTTCAAATTCAGCCAGTGTTCTGGGTCTCATCCGCAAAGCAAGCGGTGCAGACTGAACCATGTTCTTCTCCATCGTTTGTTCAAAGAGATTCATCTGGAAGCCTCCTTAAAGGAAAAGGCGAACCTGCTTGAAAGACCATTAATATCAAGCGGATCCGCCACTACTAATTAAACGCTAAAATGTCGTACTTGTTATGTTCTATATATGTTTAGTCAACCAGCTGCGGATCTCATCCTTAGTCTTGTATCCAATTGAGCGCTCAACTTCTTTGCCGTCTTTAAAAACAACTAGAGTCGGAATGCTGCTTACTCCATATTTAGCTTGGATATTCTTGTGATCATCAACATTTAGTTTGCCTGCCTTAATTTTCCCATCGAATTCCACTGCTATTTCTTCCACTACCGGGGCGATCATTTTACATGGGCCGCACCATGACGCCCAGAAATCCACCAGTACCGGGACAGTTGACTCACTAATTATTTTGCTAAAATCAGCATCTTCCAAAATCAGGACTTTTTTGTCGGCCAATAAACTCTCCCCTCTCATTTTATCTAAGCTGCTAACTACCTAGGTAACAAATAAATATTAAAGTGAAAATTATTTATTACTTCTTCTGTTACCAATTACAATGTTTAATAAAATTTTTGTTAATTCCCAGCATTTATTATTAATTGCCAGGTGTGAGAACATGGGCATATTTAAATTAAAAAGTTTCCAGCTACAGGCAAATAACAGCCAAACTGAAAACTTATTGAACTAATAAAAACCCCACTTGTGCCGTGAACTCCCCAAAGCTCGAACCTGTTCTAACAGGTGGGCGCCCTCCTGAATGATTTTTGTTTCCTCAACTGGGAGGCTTACAAGCCACATCCAGAGCCCGGACTCCCTTTTTTATGGTGTTGGCTCAAAACTTCAAGGTTGGTCACGTACACAGCAGGGTTCTTATTTCATATTTATGTTAGCATATTAATTATTCGTTTACAAGTGGCAGCTACCAGACGTTTGTTGCTAAATCATACCATCCAAGGCAGGTATTTACCCGCGGTTTATGCACCGGTTTTTCCTGCTTTGTCACTACTCTTCAAGTCCAACTTGATATTTAACTCTTTGAGCTGGGCCGGCGCTACAGAACCCGGCGCCTGGGTCATCACGTCCATAGCGCTTTGGGTCTTGGGGAAAGCAATGACATCTCTGATGGTTTTCTTCTTGGCCAGGAGCATCATTAGACGGTCGAATCCGAAGGCAATGCCCCCGTGCGGCGGGGTACCGAATTCAAAAGCTTCCAGCATAAATCCGAACTTTTCTGCTGCTTCACTTTCGCTAATGCCGATGGCGGCAAACATTTTCTCCTGAACATCCCGGCGGTGGATCCGGATACTGCCGCCACCGATCTCAACACCGTTTAAAACGATGTCGTAGGCCTTAGCCCGTGCTTTACCCGGGTCTGTTTCCAGCAGGGCGATATCTTCTTCCCGTGGAGAGGTAAAGGGGTGGTGCATGGCCACATAGCGGCCCTCCTGCTGGTCGTAGTCCAGCAGCGGGAAGTCTACTACCCATAAAAAGTTAAACTGGTCGGCGGGAATCAGTCCCAGTTGCTCACCAAGAAATAACCGCAGCGCTCCCAGTGAGTCTGCCACAACCGGTGGCTTATCCGCTACAAAAAGCAGTAGGTCCCCGGGCTTGGCTTCCAGCCTCTCCATGATCGCGCCTAGCTCCTGACCATTGAAAAACTTGGCGATTGCCGATTTAACCCCGGTTTCGGTAACAACGAAGTAGGCCAGACCCTTCGCCTTGTAGATGGCGGCATAAGCGGTCAGATCATCAATTTCTTTGCGGCTGAAGGAGCCGCACCCGGTGGCGTTGATCCCCTTCACCTGCCCGCCCGAGGCTACTACGGAAGAGAAAACTTTAAAGCCGCAGCCGGCGGCAATATCAGATACATCTTTTAGTTCAAGGCCAAAGCGGGTATCAGGCTTGTCCGAACCGAAGCGGTTAATGGCCTCGCTGTAAGAAAGCCTGGGGAAAGGCCGGGGTATCTCTACGCCAATTGTTTCCCGGCACAGTTGCGCCACCAATTCTTCCATCACGCTCAGGATGTCGTCTACATCAATAAAGGACATTTCAATATCAATTTGGGTGAATTCAGGTTGGCGGTCGGCCCGGAGGTCCTCGTCCCGGAAGCAGCGGACAATTTGAAAGTATCGATCCAGACCGGACACCATCAGGATCTGTTTATAAAGTTGCGGTGACTGGGGCAGGGCATAAAACTTGCCCGGGTTGACCCGGCTCGGCACGAGGTAGTCCCTGGCTCCTTCCGGCGTGCTTTTTTGCAGCATCGGTGTCTCTATCTCCAGAAAGCCTTGCTCGTCGAGGAAGTCACGGGCCGACTTGGCGGCACGGTGGCGCAGGATCATCGCCTCCTGCATCTCGGGCCGGCGCAAGTCGAGATAACGGTAGCGTAGCCGCACATTTTCATCCACCTCAATACCGTTTTCGATATAAAACGGTGGTGTTTTGGCCCGGTTTAAAATGCGCAGCTCACTGGCCAGCACTTCTACCTGGCCGGTAGTCAGGTTCGGGTTGGCCGTACCCTCGGGGCGTTCCCGTACTGTTCCGGTTACGGCCAGAACGTATTCGTTGCGTACTGCCTCGGCTTGATGAAAGGCGGATTCATGTAATTCAGGGCTGAATACTATCTGCACCAGTCCCGACCGGTCCCTGAGATCTACAAAAATCAAGCCCCCGTGATCGCGCCTGCGCTGGGCCCGGCCCATCAATACCACTTGCTGCCCGGCGTGCTCAGATCGTAAAGACCCGCAATAGTGGCTCCGTTTTAATTCACCCATAAAGTCAGTCATACCTATGATCCTCCTCGATAATTCAATTAAGACATTAAAAGAAATTATTTTTTCGGTATAGACATCTTTTTACATATGTTTTCACTGATCAAGCAAGTACCCGACAACCTGGTCCGAACTGATACCGACCTGTTCTTTAGCGCTCATATCCCGAATCAGGACGGTGCCTTGGGCTAATTCTTCATCACCAATGATCACTACAAATTTTGCCCCGTTTTTTCCCGCATATTTCATTTGTGCCTTCAAGCTGCGGTCTTGATAGTCCTTATCGGCGGAAATACCGGCGCCCCGGATCTTGAAGAGAAGGCGAAAAGCTTCGCTTGCAGCCGCCTTGCCCGCAGTAACGACAAAAACGTCCGGGCCGGAGATTCCGGGGACCGGGCAGCGCTGGTTCTTCATGGCCAGGATGATCCGTTCCATCCCAAGGGCGTAGCCGATGCCCGGGGTAGGAGGACCATTGCAGGTTTCCACAAGCTTATTATAGCGGCCGCCTCCACCGATGGAACTCTGGGCGCCGATATCTTTAGCCATGATCTCAAAGGCAGTGTGAGTATAGTAGTCTAGGCCGCGCACTAGACAGGAATCTACCTGGTAGGGAAGACTTATTAAATCCAGGTGTTTTTTAACTGCTTCAAAATGACTGCTGCAGTCTGAACAAAGGCAGTCAATAGTAGTCGGTGCGCCGGCGCCGGCCTCACGACAGCGGCCTTCCTTGCAATCGATGATCCGGAGCGGGTTCTTTTCAAACCTTTCCCGGCAATTCGGGCAGAGGTCTCCCAGACGCGGGCGGAAGAACTCCTGCAGCTTTTGACGCAGGGCCGGGCGGCAGGTCGGGCAGCCGACACTGTTAATATGCAGTGCCAAATCCTTTAAGCCCAGCCGGCTGTAAAAATCCATAGCCATGGCCATCACCTCTGCGTCCACACTAGGGTCATGCGAGCCGAAGACCTCGACTCCAAACTGGTGAAACTGGCGAAACCGGCCGGCTTGTGGGCGATCATAACGGAACATCGGACCGATATAATATAATTTTACCGGGTGTGGACCGGCATAAAGCTTGTCTTCCAGGTAGGCCCGTACAGCGGAGGCGGTGCCTTCCGGTCTGAGAGTTATACTACGTTCTCCCCGGTCGATAAAAGTATACATTTCTTTTTCAACAATGTCGGTAGTATCGCCCACTCCTCGTAGAAACAACTCCGTGTGTTCAAAAATTGGCGTCCTGATTTCACTGTAGCCATATTCACGACAAATGCGCCGGATCTCCCTTTCCAGGTACTGCCACACCTCCACTTCGCCCGGAATAATATCACTGGTGCCGCGTGGCCGTGTTGTCAGCATGAAAACCCCTCCTTCTAAACAAAAAAACGCCCCCGGCTATGCGTCAGCACTGCCAGGGACGGTTTTAAACCGTGGTGCCACCCTGATTAGATAATTTAGAGTCTTATCCCTCTAAGCCCGTAACGGGGGCCTCCGTGCCTGCCTACTGGTGCTGTGTTGCACTTTCGGCGGCCACTCCCGGGGGTTCTTCAATACCTGTTTATGAGGAAGGCTTTCAGTCAGCGGCCTCCCCTCCCTGACAAAAACACAAATATTTACTCTGCCCGGTCATCGCTTTAATTTTCTTAGCAACATTTTATGCAAAGATGATCTTTTTGTCAATTCGCTCTTATCATTTACACTTTGGCTACGATTCAACCTGTTTCAGTTAGGTCATCCCAGGTTACACTTTTCAACAATATCAGTTATACTATAATCGTAAAAAATTAAGCTGGTTAAAATAAATCTTAATAGTGGACTGAGGGGATAAAATGAAATCACTTGTACTGGCGGAAAAACCCAGTGTTGCCAAAGAAATTGCCAGGGTCTTAAAATGCGCTAGTAAAAATAAAGGATTTATCGAAGGCCCCCATTATGTGGTGACCTGGGCATTGGGGCATTTGGTCACCCTTGCCGAGCCGGAAGATTATGATCAAAAATATAAGCAGTGGAACCTGGCAGACCTGCCAATGCTGCCGGCCGGCATGAAATTAAAGGTGATCCGGCAAACTTCGCACCAGTTTCGAGTAATCAGGAACCTGATGAAGCGGGCGGATATTCGCGATCTGGTCATTGCCACCGACGCCGGCCGGGAAGGGGAACTGGTGGCCCGGTGGATTATGGCCCAGGCCAACTGGAAGAAGCCCTTTAAGCGCTTATGGATTTCCTCTCAGACAGACGAGGCCATTGGTGCGGGCTTTGCCAACTTAAAGGCCGGATCTGCCTATAACAACTTATACGAGGCGGCGGTATGCCGGGCTGAAGCCGACTGGCTGATTGGGTTAAACGTGACCAGGGCTTTAACTTGTAAGTTTAACGCCCAGCTAACTGCCGGCCGGGTACAAACTCCCACTCTAGCCATGATTGTGAACCGTGAGGCCGAAATTAAGCAATTTGTTCCAGTGGACTTTTGGACCATCCGGGCGGATTTCGGGGATTACTTTGGTGATTGGCGGGGCCGGAGCGGGAAAAACCGGATATTTAAGCTGGCGCAGACTGAAGAAATTTTGGCTAAAATACAAGGGCATCCAGGTGTGATTAAGGACATTCATACGGAAGGCAAAAGCGAGCCCGCGCCACTGGCCTACGATTTGACGGAGTTGCAGCGGGATGCCAATAAGCGGTACGGTTTTTCTGCGCAAAAAACCCTGTCTGTTTTACAAGCTCTATATGAACAGCATAAGCTGGCTACCTACCCGCGGACTGATTCCCGCTATATCACTAAGGATATGGCGCCCACCCTTCCGGTACGCCTGAAAAGCGTCGCTGTCGGGCCCTATGCTGGGCTGGTGCAGCCTCTATTGCAAAAAACCTTAACGCCGACAAAACGGTTTGTTGACGATAGCAAAGTTACCGATCACCATGCCATCATCCCCACCGGGCAGCCCTTGCAGCAGGCAACTCTGTCCGCGGATGAAAAAAACCTTTTTGACTTGATCGTTAGACGTTTTATCGCTGTTTTATACCCTCCTTACCGCTACGACCAAACGACGCTGACCACTGTAGTAAATGGTGAGCATTTTTACTCCCGTGGTAGGGTGATCAAAGATTCGGGCTGGCGGGCTGTAACAGCGAGGACAGCCGTAGAAAAAGATGATCCTGACGATGTGCTGCCTGACCAGGTGCTGGCCATGCAAAAAAAAGGTGAGCAAAAAAGGGTCCAAAACTGTAAAATTAAAAAGTCGAAAACCAAGCCTCCGGCTCGTTACACGGAGGCTACCCTGCTTACGGCCATGGAAAGCCCCGGCAAGTTTATTGAAGATGAGGAATTGCGTGAAGCCATGAAGGGCAGCGGGCTGGGAACTCCGGCGACCCGCGCCGACATAATTGAAAAGTTGCTTTACAATAATTATGTTGAGCGGCAGGGTAAAGAAATGGCGCCCACCTCCAAAGGGATGCAATTAATTAATCTGGTTGCTCCGGCTTTAAAAACACCTGAATTAACAGCCCAGTGGGAACAAAGGCTGGATAACATTGCCGAGGGCAGGGACAACAAAGCTGACTTCCTCGCCGGCATCCGGCAAAACACTCTGGAGTTGGTGCAAAGTGTTATTGCCGATAATGCTGTTTATAAAGCTGATAATGTCTCCAAAACCAAATGTCCTCTTTGCGGTAAGCTGATGTTGCTGGTAAAGGGCAAAAGGGGGAGGATGCTGGTCTGTCCGGACCGGAGTTGCGGGCACCGGCAGCCTGAAAAACAAGATGACTTTATCTTTAAGAGTTCAAGAAGTGCCAGCACGGTCAATCAGAAATTGATTTCCCGGTATAGTGATCAGGGTTCGATCGGGCAGAATTTAGGAGAATTATTAAAAGTGGCGTTAACAAAGAATGATAATATTAAACAACCGAAAAAATAAGATGAACCAAAAAAATTAATAGATAATTAATGGTAAAATATGTAGATGCCTTAACTATTTTAGTAGTATCTCGGAAAGTCGATAAACATATTG
>JAQVOX010000090.1 GCA_028702435.1 Desulfotomaculaceae bacterium
AGATTTTGACCGGGGCATGATTATGAAGGCGCCGAGCAAGGATATGATGAACGTTCTGTCCAGGAGTGTATTATCCTTATACAGCTTTGATGATAACCCCGTTGACACTTCTATCGAAAATGTATTAAAACAGTGCATCAAATTGATTGCCCGCTTTCCGGCGCTTGCGGTTTATGGTTACCAGGCCTACTCTCATTATCATGGAAA
Organism: Desulfotomaculaceae bacterium; assembly: GCA_028702435.1. Taxonomy (GTDB): domain Bacteria; phylum Bacillota; class Desulfotomaculia; order Desulfotomaculales; family Pelotomaculaceae; genus MVQL01. Next base: position 208 of record JAQVOX010000090.1, read on the forward strand.
TAATAGCCTGTTTATTCATAGTCCCAGATCGGATTACGGTACTGCTGAAAACATATTGCACATGCTTAGGCCAAACTGCAAATTTACAAAGCTTGAGGCACAGTTGCTTGATATTGCCCTAGTGCTGCATGCGGACCATGGTGGTGGTAACAATTCCTCTTTTGTCACACGTGTTGTGACGTCAACCGGGACGGACACTTATTCTGTAATAGCTGCAGCGCTGGGAGCGCTTAAGGGGCCAAAGCATGGGGGAGCCAATATCAAGGTTGTCCAGATGTTTGAAGATATGAAACAAAATGTTAAGGATATTGATGATGATGAAGAAATTGAAAATTATCTGGTGAACTTAATTAAAAAGAAAGCCTTTGATCAATCAGGACTAATTTATGGTATCGGACACGCTGTTTATTCCATATCTGATCCAAGAACCCTTATTTTAAAGAAATTTGTTGAGAAGCTGGCCAAGGAGAAAGGATTGGAGGATGAACATAAGCTCTATTTAAAAGTAGAGAAACTAGCTCCTGAAATCATAGCCAAATACCGTAAAATGTATAAGGGTGTAAGCGCTAATGTGGATTTCTATTCGGGCTTTATATATAGGATGCTGAACATTCCGTTGGAAATGTATACTCCGATTTTTGCTATTGCCAGAATAGCGGGCTGGAGCTCGCACCGCATTGAGGAAATTGTTAATACCGGGAGAATTATTAGGCCTGCCTTTAAAAGTGTTGCTATCCGGCGTGATTACATTCCGATGGATAAGAGATAAGAATTTAGGGGTGATTGGTAGAGCAGTAATTTATATATTAAGGGCAGACCTTTTGGTCTGCCCTTTTTGGGTGTGGGCTGCAGAGGGTTAAACAACATCTCCACAGCCCACAATATTTCTAATGTTTACATTTGCCGGGCATAATCCACAGCGTTTCTAAAGATGGCCAGGCCATGAGGTATAGTATCTTCCGGTATGCGGCGCCAGTTGGGGTGTTGGGTTTTTTCCACATATCGCTCCGGGTGAGGCATCATGCCCATGATCCGGCCCGTCGAATCGCATATGCCGGCGATAGCATTTAATGAACCGTTTGGGTTGGCCGGATAAAGTGATGTTGGCTTACCTTCTAAACCAACGTAGCGAAAGACTACCCGGCCGCTTTTTTCTATTTCGTCAATAACCTGCGGGTCGGAATAGAATTTTCCTTCACCGTGGGCTACCTGGGTATTTATTAGTGAGCCCTCCAGCCCGCGGGTGAAGACACAGTGGCTTTGCTCCACCAGCAGATTGACCCAGCGGCATTCAAAACGCCCGCTGTCGTTCGCGATCAGGGTAGCTTCGATTTTCCCTAAGTTCCGGTTAGGAAGCAGCCCGGTGCGGACCAGCACTTGAAAGCCGTTGCAGATGCCGATCATTAGTTTACCGGCAGCTACAAACTCGCTCAGTTGTTCTTTTAAAAATGACGTTAATTCTACAGCCAGGACTTTCCCGGAGTAGACAGCGTCACCGTAGGAAAAACCACCGGGCAGTACCAGGATTTGGTATTCGGTCAGCTGCTTTTCTTGGCTGCGCAACTGGTTAATGTGTACCATTTGACTTTCCGCCCCGGCCTTTTCAAAAGCATAGAAGGTTTCCTCCTCACAGTTAGCTCCGTCAGTCCTTAGTATACATACGCGCGGTTTTTTCATTGCCGGAATACCTCCCTCATCGGCTGTTGCCAGGCTTGTTTTAGTTTGTCCAGCTCCACCTTAAACAGCGACTCGCCTGCTTGTACAGCGGAGATGATGTTGCCGGCGGTTGTTTTACCGATTACCTGGCAGGGAATGGCGCCAAAAACTTCATTTAGCTGAGCATCAGCCGGTAACTCGGCCAAGAAGCAGCCTGCAGTTTCGTTAAAAAGGAAGTTTTCAGCTAGCTCATTGTCAGGTATTTCTACTAGAGCGCCAATAGCGCCGCCGAAACACATTTCTGCCAGCCCTGCCGCTAGGCCGCCTTCGCTAATGTCATGGCAGGCCAGGAGTTTCCCTGACTTTATGGCGCCATAGACCGCTTCAAAGACCTCCATCAGCGCGGGGGGGCTGAGCTTGGGCAGGTTATTTCCCAAATATCCAAGTAACTCGTAGTATATCGAGCCGGCCATTTCAGAGGTGTTACGGTAGCCGATTAGGACGATTTGACTACCGGCCTTTTTAAAGTCAGCTGATACAGTCTGGGAAACATCTGGAATCCGCCCGAAGGCTGAGATACAAAGTATGGGTGGAATTTTAATTACCGTGCCATCTTTGCCCCGGTAAGTGCTGGATAGGCTGTCTTTGCCGGAGATGAACGGCATTCCCGTACCGCGCACAAAGTCCACACAGGCGTCAACGGCCAGGTCTAAAGCGCCCAGCAGTTCTTCGTCAGGGAAAGGCCAGATGAAGTTATCAATCAGCACTAAATCCCGCGGGCTTGCTCCTGAGGCCACTGCATTGGAAACCGCTTCGGCGGCGGCCCATAGGCTTCCCTGGTAAGGGTCAATCATATTTAGTACCGGGTTGAGGCCATGCGAAATCACCAACCCGTAAGGTTTCCCTAGTATCGGCGCCATGATGGCGGCGTCGTTCGGGCCGTCCTCGCCTATGCCGGAAAAGGGGGGCAGCGCGCTGGTACCCTGGACGCCGTGGTCGTACTGACGGACAATTGATTCTTTGGAGCAGGTGTTCAGGTGTCCCATTACCCGGCAATACAATTCTACCCAGTCCGTCGTCGTGACAGCCGGCGGCTCTCCGTACACGGTCGGGCGCCAGGAAGCCTGCATTAACCGCTGGGGTAGCCCGTGGTGTAGAAAATCCATCTCCAAGTTCATTACCACCTGGCCTTCATATGTGGCTGAAAAGCACCGGTCGCCGGTAAATTCACCGAGCACGGTGGCCTCCACATTGTAGCCCCGGCATATTTCCATTAGCCGGTCAATATTTTCCGGAGCTACAGCCAGTACCATTCGTTCCTGACTCTCCGACTCGAGAATTTCCCACGGCGCTAGGCCGGGGTACTTCAGCGGCGCCCGGTCGAGGGCGATCCGGGCGCCCACTTCCTCGCCCATCTCCCCGACGGCAGAAGCGAACCCGCCGGCGCCACAGTCGGTGATCGCCCTGATCAAACCCTCGTCCCGGGCGGCCAGGATCGCGTCAAAGGTGCGCTTTTCTTCAATCGGATGGCCAATTTGCACGGCGCTGGAGTTGACCTCGATCGTCCGGTCGGTCATCTCACCACTGGAAAAAGTGGCGCCGTGAATGCCGTCCCGCCCGGTACGCCCGCCCATGGTGACAACCAGGTCACCGGTCTGGGGCTTGCCTTTTTGGCATAGCTCGGCCGGCAGGATCCCGTAAGCGCCGACAATAACCGACGGCTTGGCGCGGAAATCTCGGTGAAAGTGCACAGAGCCGTTATTAGTCGGGATCCCTATTCTGTTGCCATAGTCACGCACCCCGGCGACTACCCGGCGTAATAAATAATGGGGGTGCAGACAGCCGGCTGGGATATCTTCTTCCGGTGTGTCGGGCCGGGCAAAGCAGAATATATCGGTGGAGGCCAGTACCTTAGCGCCGCGCCCGGTACCCACGATGTCCCTGAATACGCCGCCGCTGCCGGTCATAGCACCGCCGTAGGGCTCGATGGCGGACGGAGAATTGTGGGTTTCTACCTTGCCGCAGATGGCCTGGCCGTCGTAAAATGCCATGGCCCCGGAGTTATCGACAAATGCCGATAGTACCAGCGGGTGTTTGCTGGCCTCAGTCGCTTGCTGGAGGCGCTTTAACAAAGGCGTTTTTTCTTGGCCGTCAACAATCAGTTTGGCCTTAAAGGTTTTATGGCCGCAGTGTTCAGACCAGGTTTGCGCAATGGTTTCAATTTCAATGTCGGTGGGGTCCCGGCCGATGCGTGAAAAGTAAGCTTTAATAACCTGCATTTCTTCTAAATTTAAAAATAGTTTATCAAGACTCAGCTCAATGAGTTTGTCATCACTCATCTGCCGTACCGGAATAACTTCCGTGCGGCCGGGTGTGCCATGAATAACCAAGGTTTTGGGACTCTCCTGCACCACGTATTCTACAGTGGCGTTGACCAAGAGACTGGAGGTGATTCGCTCGATGTCCGCATCGGTAATCATATTACCGTAAAAGCCGTACTCCCAGCTGGAATCGGCCGCCACAAGCCCGGTTATGCCCAGGTCGGCAGCTGATTTCATTAAAGAGGCGGCTTCCGGGTTCATCACTCCCGGTTTGTAGGCTACTTCCAGTACCATGGCAGCGTCCGTGATCACCGGGCCGTTAACCTGGTACTCTTGAAAAACATCTTCTGCCAGCAGTTTTTCAGCCAGCAGGGCGGCTTCACCGGCGCTGATGCCTTCAAAGCGGAAAACGCGTGCTGTCCTGACTCTTTCTACAGAATTAATGGCCAAAGCATGGTTAATGTCGTACAGGACTTCCTCTCCCCTGCTGTCGGGAAGGTTTTTCTTAGTGATTACCCGCACTTCTTGAATCATGATTAATACCTCCCGTCCAAGTTGCTGCAGCTAATAATACGGCAGTTTTACGCTATCCCTTGCCTGGTGGAAAAGATTATTAAAGTGCCAAGCAAGCAAGAAAGCGTTTAGGCCCGAATTAATTATACTACATTTCGACAAGTACTTATTATAATATAATTGTTTGAATCTTGGTAGAGGTGATTGATACCATAAAAAATAAAGTTTTGCAGGTCAAACTACCGTCTCGCCGTGCGTACTTGCTTTTACCGCATGGCTGCCATATAATTTTATAATTGAATGAATTATTTAGGGTATTATGGAGGTTATATGAGTAAAAGGGCAGAACAACGAGAATTAAGGCTACTGCCTGCGGTTGACGAAGTGCTCCGAGAAGGCCGGGTGGCCGAGCTTTTGGCAGGCTATCCCAGAGGTATGGTGATAGAGGCCATTCGGGCTTCCCTTGCCGGAGAACGCCGGTTGATCCTGGGCGGTGCGCCGTCTAATAAAGATTTAGAACAACAAGATTTTTTGGATTTAATAGTCACTAAGACATTAGCGGCGGTTGAGCAGTCGGCAAGTGCTAAGCTCCGGCCGGTCATTAACGCCACCGGGGTTATTCTGCATACAAACCTGGGGCGCGCGCTATTAAGCGAAAGGGCCAGGCAGGCCGTTGGCAAGATCGCCTCCAGTTACTCCAACCTGGAACTGGAGCTAGACACCGGCCGGCGGGGTTCCCGCTACGCTCCGCTGGAGTCATTGTTAACTTCTCTGACCGGGGCTGAAGCGGCCCTGGTGGTAAATAATAATGCCGCGGCCGTTCTTCTGGTGCTGATCTCGCTGGCCCAGGGGCGCGAGGTCATTGTTTCCAGGGGGCAGTTGGTGGAAATCGGCGGCTCTTTCCGCATACCGGAAGTGATGGCCCAAAGTGGGGCGCGTCTGGTGGAAGTGGGCGCTACGAACAGAACTTATCCGGATGATTACCAAAAGGTGATTAACGAAAATACCGCGCTATTGCTCCACGTGCACACCAGCAACTACCAGATTATCGGGTTTACCAGGGAAACTACCATTGGAGAACTAGTTGATCTTGGCCGGGCCTTTTCCCTGCCGGTAATGTCCGACCTCGGCAGTGGTTTCTTGGTTGATTTAAGCCGCTTTGGCCTGCCCCGCGAGCCTTTGGTGCAGGAAATAATAGCGGCAGGCGCAGATATAGTTACCTTTAGTGGAGACAAGCTCCTAGGCGGGCCGCAGGCGGGTATTGTTGTGGGGAGAAAGCATTACATAGAAAAGATGAAAAAGCACCCTTTGCTCAGGGCCATTCGGGTGGACAAGATGACGGTAGCGGCGCTGGAGGCTACTTTACAGGAATATCTGGATCAGGACCAGGCGCTCCAAGCACTTCCCGTCTTACAAATGCTTACCGCACCCATTAGTTTACTGGAAGAAAAAGCTGTTGACCTGGCCGGCCGGCTCCGGCGCCTGGTCGGAGATAAGGCGGAAGTGGTAGTTGAACAGGGGGTTTCTGCAGTGGGCGGCGGCGCTTTTCCAACGGCCGAGCTGCCCGCTATGATGGTCACGATTGCCCCTGGCCAGATATCAGTCGGTGACCTGCAGGCAGCCCTCAGGCAGGGAGAGCCGGCGGTAATGAGCCGGGTACAAGACGGCAGGCTGATCCTGGATGTTCGGACTGTGCGGGAGCATGAACTAACGGAATTGGCTGAAGCTGTGGGAAAGGTGATCTAAAATCATGAAACATTTAATTATAGGTACTGCCGGTCACGTTGACCACGGGAAAACCGCCCTGGTTAAAGCGATGACCGGTGTGGATACGGACCGGTTAAAAGAAGAGAAAGAGCGCGGTATTTCTATTGAGCTGGGTTTTACCTCACTTGAGCTGCCTAGCGGTCGCAAGGCAGGCATCGTTGACGTGCCGGGCCATGAGCGCTTTATCAAGCACATGCTGGCCGGAGCCGGCGGTTTTGACCTGGTGCTGCTGGTGATTGCCGCGGACGAAGGAGTGATGCCCCAGACCCGCGAGCATTTGGATATTATTCAGTTGCTTCAGGTCAAAAAAGGGGTGGTGGTGCTGACTAAAGCCGATCTGGTGGATGAGGAATGGCTGGAGCTGGTTACCGAGGAAGTAAGGGAATTTTTACAGGATACCGTTTTAGAAAAAGCTCCTCTGGTCACAGTATCGGCCGTTACCGGCCAAGGTATCGCCGCCCTGCTGGAATTGCTGGACCATGTGGCGGAAGAGACTGAATCTAAAACCGCTGCCGGCACGCCTAGGCTTCCGGTGGATCGGGTTTTTTCCGTCACCGGATTTGGCACAGTGGTTACCGGTACACTAGTGGCAGGGCAACTGCGGGTTGGTGATATGGTTAAAGTGCAGCCGGCGGGGCTGACGGCCCGGGTCCGCTCCCTCCAGGTGCATGGAAAAAAAGTTGAAGTTGCCGGGGCCGGCCAGCGGGTGGCGGCCAACCTGGCCGGCTTAGAGGTGGAGCAGGTTAGTCGTGGTAGCGTGGTGGCGGGTACTGATAGCCTGGTACCATCGCACCGGCTGGACGTACATCTATTATTGCTGGATAGCGCAGACCGGCCCCTGAAGAACCGGGAGAGGGTACGTTTTCATATCGGTTCCGGGGAGACCCTTGGGCGGGTAGTGTTGCTGGACCGCGAGGAACTGGCGCCGGGAGCGACGGCATACGCTCAGGTTGAACTTGAAGAAATGGTGGCGGCAGTGAAGGGAGACCGGTTTGTGATTCGATCTTATTCACCGTTGTGGACTATCGGCGGCGGTACGGTAATTGACGCGGCGCCCGGACGCAAACATAAGCGTTTTCGCAGTGAGGTGCTGGGCGCTCTGGCCACCAGGGAAAGAGGGACACCGGAAGAAATATTGGAGCACTACCTACGCGACAATGCTACGTTGCCTGAAATAGCCGACGTTGCCGCCGGGACTGGCCTGCAGGTGTCGGAAGTGAAGGAA
>JAQVOX010000091.1 GCA_028702435.1 Desulfotomaculaceae bacterium
GAAAAGAGGCGCCCTAAAAAACCCTTGCGTTTACGAGAGTGTCTTGAAGAACTGCTGCCGTAGTAGTGCCCGTGGTCATATGGCGGCTGGTGCTGTTGTTCTTGCCTATAGGTCGGCTGTTCGCGAATAGGCCGCTGGACTGGCCTCTTTAAATCGCTACCACAGTGAGGGCAGGAAACCCAGGCAGGCTCAACTTGTTTGTGGCAGGTATGGCAGGCGAAATTTTTAACCATTTCCGTACCACAATAGGGACAAAACTTAAAGTCCTCCTGCAGGGCTTTTTGACAATTTGGACATTGCATATGATAGCCTCCCTTTAATATTACAGGATTGGTGTTAACGGGTTACGATTATACGAGTATATTACCACATCTCTATAATCTACACCAGAATACTGAATGGGCTTGTAAACTTGCTACGGGATATTTTAGGGACTCAGTATAGACGAACGCTTTGAACAAACATGAATGATGGTACTTACGAAAGAGCTGAATATCAAAAGACTTGAGAAACAAATGCTATCAGCCTTAACTTTGATTATTCACGCGCGTGGAAATTCTGAAGGATTCCAGCTTAAACGCAATCTGGGGATATTTGGAGGCACGTGGACAACTTGACCACAGGAAATGATGTGGTAACCAGAAAACACCCAGCCCATATTCATTAGTATCCTTCTTCACCGGCTAAGAGTGATAGATTGAGTAAACACTATTATGCCCAAATATATTGCAAGCACCGCCTGGGGGAGTAATAACATTCCTGCTTTTCTATTCTCACCGGCTCGAACGAAAAACATGGCAGCAATGTGGAGTGTTGGCACTAAGAAACTCTCGAAAGGAGAGATGCCGAACATAGACCTATACGCGAATACCTTGTTATCTGCAGTTGCGTCTTATTTTCTTGCAAAGACGTTTATCCTTCTAAAGGTTTCAAAACAAGTTCCATCCGGCTGTATGGTTTTATCAACCATTCTATTCACAACTTCATCTCTGAACCCTGACTGTTTTTCTTTGGGAAGAAACTCTAAGAACGGAACAATAGAAGGTTGGTCAATCCACTTAACCATATCATCTTTTGTTTTAAAATTTCTATCAGCATTTTCTTCCCAGCATCGTAATTCTTTAAATTCTTGATGGTTTAATAATTTCTCGTACTCTCTAATTCTTGGCATAAACCATGGCCATACGAAATCATTAAAATCCGTCCTGTAACTTGGATAATTCATAACTTCATGAACTATCTCGTAGAAATTGGAACAATTTCCGTCTCCCGCAAAATTAAAACGTATTACCCCACCAGACTTTAAGGCTCTATAACAATTATGTAGTAACATCTCATGATTTTTAACCCAGTGCAGAGCAGCGTTTGAGAATATCAAATCAAATTCATTGGAAAAGGGTAGGTCGTTAATGTCTTGAACAGCGAATGACAAATTATATCCTTCAAGTTCCTTTGCAGTCTCGATCATTCCCTTTGAGGCATCAATTCCAAGAACCTTTCCTTCAGGAACAAGGTTAGCTAATTTTTTTGTTAGTATACCATCACCGCACCCTAGATCCAGAATGGTTTCTGATCCTGTAATACTTAATTCGGCTATGATTCTAGTTCCCCACTCTTTCTGAAGACCGGAAGCTGCTTTGTACTTCTGACCATCAAACTCAAAATTCCCCATACTATTTCTCGCACTTCCTTTTCTAGCAATTGCAGATAATGTCTAGGCAGTTCCCGAAGCGTCATTCCACATTAATCTATTACGGGAGAATTCTTCAGACCGATAGCCCGAACTATTTTGCTTTCCATGACAGATTACCTCCTTTTTCTGTGAGGCAAAAGCATATATGATTATTATTAACGGCAATATGCAATGGATTCCAGTAACACAAGAAGTAGTTAATGACTTTTTTAAGGTGCCCCTTATGTAACTTTTGCCTCATAACACTATTAACCCGTATTATATGCTTTTTCAGCTAGGCTAAAAAGCCCAGAAGTTGATGGTATCAATGCGGGTATAAAGAAATTGATAAAATGCATACAATAATGTAGACTAATATGTAACATTAAATCATTAAGGAGCGTTTATTTATGCCTAGCACTACAGTAAGAATTAGTCATTCAACTTGGAAAACACTCCGGGAAATTGCAGATCGAGTTGGTGAACCGATGCAGGCAGTTCTTGATAAAGCAATAGAGGAATACCGGCGAAAGTGCTTTTTGGAAGAGGCTAACAGGGCTTATTTAGCTCTTAGGAATAATCCAGACGCGTGGAAAGACGAGATTGAAGAACGGGTAGCATGGGATGTTACCTTAAATGACGGATTGCGAAAGGAAGACTGATTATTTTGACCCCTTCCCGTGGTGATATATGGCTGGTAGATCTTAACCCTGTTCGTGGACATGAGCAGGCAGGCAAAAGGCCAGCCCTTGTTTTATCAGTGGATTTATTTAATAGTGGTCCGGCCGGACTTATTATTGTTTTACCCATTACCACAAGGGAAAAAGGTATTCCATTCCATGTCGAAGTTTATCCACCGGAAGGGGGATTGAAAGAGAATAGTTTTGTTAAGTGTGAGGATATACGATCTATTAGCAAAGATCGGCTGTTGTCGCATTTAGGTATAGTATCATCGCTTACCATGGCAGCTATTGAAGATCGTATTCGTATTCTTTTAGGTATCTGACTTACATTTTATCTTCAGGAGGAAATAGACTTTTCCCGCAGCGAACTGTTTCATGCTCCACGAACTCGAAGCAGGCCTGGCCTTTAGCAATGACCGGGCCTGCTTCCTTGTGCGCCACGCATGGCGATTAACTAGACTTGTGAAAGTGTCTAACACCGATTCATGATATTATTGTATAATCACGAATCGGTGTCCGTCAAAGTGGGAATGGGTTATTTTATCATCAACGACATCGTGATCAATTGGTTTGCCAACAATTAAAGGAGAACCGCACAATGAAAATACTATTTGTTGAAGATGATAAAGTGATAGCATCAGGGCTTTGCTATTCGCTGGAACAGGAGGGATATTCTGTCACACACTGCTTGAACGCCGAGTCGGCAAAAAACATGATTAACGAAAATAGCTTTGATATGGCGATACTTGATTTATCCCTTCCGGATGGGAGCGGCTACGATATTTGCCAAATAATTAAGGCAAAGGAAGATATACCGGTCATATTTTTAACTGCAATAGACGATGAAGTCAATGTAGTGATGGGGCTTGATATGGGAGCGGATGACTATATTACAAAGCCATTCCGGGTCAGAGAGCTGCTTTCACGCATTAAATCAGTCTATCGCCGGTATGACAAAACGGAATCATCCGGGACTGTGATTAAATTCGGCGGCTTAAAGATTGATACCGCCAAGGCAAAGGTCTATAAGGGGGAGCAGGAAATCATATTGACATCCATGGAATACCGGCTGCTCCTGATCTTTGCAAACAATGAGGGACAAGTTCTTAGCCGCAATCAGCTTCTGGAAGGTCTCTGGAATATTGCGGGTGATTTTGTCAATGACAATACTCTAACGGTCTATATTAAGCGGCTGCGCGAAAAAATAGAGGATGACAGCCAAAACCCAACAATTATAAAAACAGTTCGTGGGCTTGGTTACAAGGGTGGTGATTAAGCTGCTGCGCAACAAAGAGATAAAGATTTATATTACTCTTTTGACCTCAGTTTGGATAATCGGAACAGTCATCTGTTTTTTTGTTGATGTCATTGCGGGAATTACTGCATTCTCCGCTCTGCTTTTAATGATTATTATATCTTTGCTTTTTACTAAATGGAGATATGAACAAATAGAAAAACTTTCCCAATACCTCAAACGGATTGCAGGTGGTGAATACTCCCTTGATATTAGAGATAATGATGAGGGTGAGCTAAGCATACTTAAAAGTGAAATATATAAAGTAACGGTAACGTTATACGAGCAAGCCGAGCTTCTAAAAAAAGACAAGGTTTTCCTAGCTGATTCAATATCGGATATTTCGCATCAGATTAAAACCCCATTAACTTCAATGTCCGTTATGACAGACCTGATCAGCGATAAGAACTTGCCACCGGACAAGCGCATAGAATTTACAAAAAATATCCGTTCACAACTCGAAAGACTGCAATGGCTTGTCACATCACTTCTAAAGTTATCAAAGATTGATGCAGGGACAATTGAGTTCAAAAAAGAGCAGGTTAATGTAAAAAAGCTTATATGTAAGGCTACTGAACATCTGCTAATTCCTATTGAAATTAAAGAGCAAACTTTTGAAATTACCGGTGATGAAAATGCTCAATTTGTAGGTGATTTTAATTGGTCATCGGAGGCTGTCACAAATATTGTTAAAAACTGCATTGAACATACCCCCGTTGGAGGAAGAATTACGGTTGATTTCCATGAAACATCGCTCTATACCATGATCCAAGTCGCCGATAATGGTGAAGGCATCGACAAGAACGACTTGCCCCATATCTTCAACCGGTTTTATAAGGGCAAAAACACTGAAAATGAAAGTATCGGCATTGGGCTAGCCATGTCGAAAAGTATCCTGGAATGCCAGGGTGGCGCCATTGAGACTAAAAGTGAAAAGGACAAAGGTACTCAATTTACGATCAAAATGTACAAAAGTGTTGTGTGACTAAACTGTCACCCAAATAGTCACTGCAAAGTCATATTAGGCAGATATACTCAGGCTATAGACTAAAAGGTGGGGTGAGTAAAAATGGAAATCTTAAGAGTTGAGAATCTGTCTAAAATCTATGGCAAGGGTGAAACCGCCGTCAAGGCTCTAAATAATGTCGGTTTCTCCGTGGAAAAAGGTGAGTTTCTGGCAATTATCGGGCCATCCGGCTCAGGTAAATCAACACTTTTGCATATCTTAGGCGGTGTTGACACGCCAACAAGTGGTAAGGTTTTTGTTGAGAATACAGATGTTTATGCACTTGACGAAACAAAGCTGGCCATTTTTAGACGCAGACAAATAGGACTTATCTACCAATTCTATAACCTGATACCGGTATTAAGTGTGCAGGAGAATATTACGCTGCCATTGTTACTGGATGGGCGCAAGGTTGATCAAGGACAGCTCGATGAAATAACAAACACATTAGGTCTGTCGGATAGATTAAATTACCTGCCAAATCAGCTTTCGGGCGGACAACAGCAGCGTGTATCCATCGGCAGGGCATTAATCAACAACCCTGCACTCATGCTTGCTGATGAGCCCACCGGAAACCTGGACAGTAAAAACAGCGCCGAAATAATAGAGCTTTTAAAGCTGTCAAACAAAAAATATAATCAGACATTAATAATAATCACCCATGATGAACGCATTGCTTTACAGGCCGATCGAATAATCTCGATTGAGGATGGTCGCATCGTCAAAAACGAGGTGATTCGAAAGTGAACATTATCAACACCTTAACACTTCGTCATTTGAAATTAAATAAACAACGTACCATAGTTACCATTATCGGAATTATATTATCAGTTTCCATGATCACAGCGGTAGCCACCTTTGTGTCATCTTTTTTGAATATGATGCAAAGAAATGCTATAGAGAATACCGGCAATTGGCATGTGCTCTATATGGATGTACAAAGTCAAAATATTAATGCGGTGATGAATGATGCTAATACCGCCTCAGCGGCACTCAGTAAGGATATTGGTTATGCCGTGCTGGAAGGCTCGAAAAATGAGGATAAGCCCTACCTTTTTATAAAAGCATATGACGAACAGAGCATGGAGACCTTTAATTTAGATTTAGTCGAAGGCCATTTCCCCAAAAACTCAAATGAGATTGTTATATCTTCTCATATTGCAGAAAACGGCGGCGTGAAATATGAGATTGGCGACAAAATAAAATTGGATATCGGCCAACGTTACAGGGTTGGTGCGGGGGAGGAAGAGCATTCGCTTGTTCAGGAAACAAGCTTTATAGAGCAGGATGAAGATAACAGCGGTGAAAAACTCATAATAGAATCATCAAAAGAATATACGGTAACAGGAATTATAAGCCGGCCGGGTTTTGAACCCTATTGGGCGCCCGGTTATACAGTGATTTCTTATTTTGACAAGAATGAACTCGCTCCGGCTGACACCGTCAATATATCGGTAACTTGGAACAAAGTGAACAAACAAGCCAATGAGCATGCAAATGCGCTTGCGGAGAATATAGGTTTCTCCGGTGTAAGCTACAATCAGGAGCTTTTACGTTTCTACGGAATTATGGGTGATAATTTGCTCCTTACATTATATTCTCTGGCAGCTGTCGTGATTTTTCTTATCATTATAGGTTCTGTCGCCCTGATATATAATTCTTTCGCAATTTCCATATCGGAGCGTGGCAGGCATCTGGGTATGCTCGCAAGTGCAGGCGCGACAAAAAAACAGAAGCGAAACTCTGTATTATTTGAAGGCTTTATCGTGGGGATAATAGGAATCCCTTTAGGAATATTATTTGGCACGCTGGGAATGGGTCTAACCTTCATTTTTGTACAGCCTCTTATACAAAATTCATTGAATTTAGGAGTTCAATTGACGCTGGTAACTTCTGTGGCAACGATACTTGCCGCAGTGTTGTTATCGATTCTTACAATTTTTATATCGGCATATATTCCCGCAAAACGCGCATCTAAAATCTCACCGATTGAGGCAATACGCCAAACAAAGGATGTCAAGCTTACGGCTCGAAATGTAAAAACATCTAAGCTGACCCGTTTGATTTTTGGGTTTGAAGCAGAGCTGGGGCTTAAAAATCTAAAGCGAAACAACCGCAGGTATAAAATCACTGTCTTTTCCCTGGTGCTCAGCATTGTCCTGTTTTTATCCGTTTCATCCTTGTCGTTACTTTCTCAAAAATCAGCGGAGCTTGTGCTAAGCAGCGCGCCTTACGATGTCTCGGTGTTTGTTACTTCCTCGGCTACAGCCCAGGAAAAAAAGGATTTTTATAACGCTATTGCTAAGATGGATGATGTAGACCAAGCAGTAATCCAGCAAACTATGGAGGCTGTAACCACTGTAGACAGCGGCTTAATACCGAGTGAGCTTAAAGAAGTTAGGCAACCAAACAATCAAGGGCAAAATACCGAAGCAAACATTCTGATAAACTCTATCGATGATGAGGCGCTTAATAGGTATGCGAAAGAAACCGGAACTGATGTTGCTCGTTTAAAAGATACGAGAAATCCCTGTGGCATACTCTTTAATACAGTTTCATTAAAAACAGCTGATAATAAATACACGCGCATGAATAGCTTTAGTATTGGGGCAGGGGAAAAGATGAGTTTTATGCTCAAAGCATATGGTTCCTATGATTATAATATGGAATTAGAAGTGGCAGCCATAGCAGATAAGACACCTATCGGGGAAACAACGCTGACTGACACCCGAGCAATGCTCATCGTATCGGAGGAGGTATATGCCGGTATGCAAGCGAGTCTTCCTGAAGGGTCTGACGATACAAATGTTAGAGTACTTATTAAAAGCTCTGATCCTGCCAGTCTAGTTGAGAACATTAAAGAATACCAAAAGCATACGTCAATTGCAAATTTGCATATTTATGACGTTGCAGCGTCAAACAAAAAAAATGAGCAATTTAATACTCTTATCTCTGTATTTTTCTACGGCTTTGTAGCCCTTATTGCCGCAATCTGTGTGGCGAATATTTTTAATACCATATC
>JAQVOX010000009.1 GCA_028702435.1 Desulfotomaculaceae bacterium
TTTTAGTACTGCTTTCGATTATTTTATGGGTTGACCAGGCTTTTCATGACAAAACTTCCAATCATAGTATTTCCTGAAAAATCATATGATTAATAAATCAAATGGAAGGAGATTTAAAAAATGCGAGTATATACCCAACAAAATGGCATATTTATTAGCGGAAAAATAAAAGAAGCCCGGCTCCTGCTGGCTGAATATGCCCGCAGGTACCGGACGGTGAAAGAAATGATTAAGAAAACAATGAATTAACCTGTTATTTTTTGGGCTACCTTAATGATCTCAAATAAATACCTGGCATTCATAACCAGATCGGCCGTCTTGATGTATTCCTCCGTAGTATGGACCTTTTTCATTCCGATACCGATAACTGCTGTAGCTATACCCTTGCTATTAAATATGTTAGCGTCGCTGCCACCACCCGTTTCCACCAAATGGGACTCCAGACCCAGGTTGCGGGCTGCTTCAGCAGCAATCCTTACCGGGAGGGAATCCACTGCCAGATCGTAATCAGGGTAGAGCGTCTCAGTCAGGACATCAGCAACAGCCCCATACTTTTTTGCTGCCTCTTCAATAGCGTAACACATCTGCGCTGTCTGCAGCAAACGCTTTTCTGTGCTTAAGCTTCTGGCCTCGCCTTCAATAGTAACACTATCGGGAACAATATTAACTGCTTTACCGCCAGAAATAATGCCGATATTACTTGTTGTTTCATGGTCAATGCGGCCTACCTTCATTTGTGCAATTGCGTAAGCGGCAACCTGGATGGCGTTAATTCCGTCCTCCGGGTTAATCCCGGCATGGGCGGCTCTCCCCCGGATAACAGCGCCAATATGGTCCTGTGAGGGCGCCCTGGTCACAATTGTCCCGGGTTGACCGTTGCTGTCAAGAACGAAACCAACCGGCGCGCTGATTAAATTATAATCGAGATTTTTGGCGCCGAAGAGACCGCCTTCCTCCCAAATTGTAAACGCTACTTCCAAACCGCCGTGTTCAATATTATTCTGGCGCACCAGTCTTAAAACTTCAAGGATAGCCACTATTCCTGCTTTGTCATCGGCGCCCAGAATTGTATTACCCGAGGAATGGATTAAACTATCTTCCACCACGGGTTGGACTCCGCAACCTGGTTGAACCGTGTCCATGTGCGCACAAAGCACTAAAACCGGACCGGCGCCCGTTCCAGGCAGCCTGCCAATTATATTTCCAGCTTCACCACCGACTTTTTTGCCGGCTTCATCTTCCTTTACTTCCAAACCAAGGTCCTTTAATTTTTTAATAAGCAAATCTGCAATCTGCCGCTCTTTGCCGGATACACTATCGATTTGTACCAGTTCCAGGAATTCATCAACGATCCGGTTAATGTTGTTCATCGCAGTTCCACCCGTATTCCCCCCTAGACCTAACTAGCTTACCTTTGCCTCAATCCGTAGTTTGTCAGCAACCATAGCAATAAATTCTGAATTCGTCGGTTTACCGCGCTCCAGGTTAATGGTATAACCAAAGAATTTGGTCATCATATCTACATTCCCACGATCCCAGGCAAGTTCTATGGCGTGCCTAATTGCCCGTTCAACCCTGCTGGGCGTCGTTTGATATTTCACGGCAATCATAGGATAAAGCTCTTTTGTGACTGCACCGAGCAAATTAACATCATTAATTACCATCAATATCGCGTCCCTTAGGTAGAAGTAACCTTTTATATGAGCCGGGACACCCATTTCATGAATAATATTAGTTACTGCCACGTCTAAATTTCTTGTTTTAGACGGCGTAATGTATTGTGCAACATTAACTCCTTCCGATAACTGGCGAATCCGGGTAGCCAGGACATTAAAATCAAAAGGTTTCAGGATATAATAGTCAGCGCCTAATTCTACCGCCCGTTGGGTCACGCTTTCCTGCCCGAAAGCAGTCAACATAATCACCTTGGGTTTATTTCCCACTTCGCCTTTAGCGAGGTTTTCCAATACGCCAATACCATCAAGATGTGGCATTATTATGTCTAAAACTATGACATCGGGGCTGTTTTCATCAATCATTTGCAAAGCTTCCAAGCCGTTTGAAGCTATGGCCACAAGTTCAAAGTCCTCCTGTTCATTAATAAATTCTTTGAGCAGTTCGCAGAACTCTCTATTATCATCTGCGATTAATAACCGTATATTATCTCCTATCATTAAAATCTCCCGCCTCCTGTATTTCTATATTTTGTAATAAATAGTGTCTTTATCAAATAGATTCGACGGCAAAAAAAAAAATCCTTCAACAATTCAAAAAAAAGGAAATTTTTAGGATGGTCTGCTGAACTACGCGCACCGTAACCCGGGCAACGCTTCGCAAAAATTTTATATGTTAAAATTCATTTAACGGCATGTATAATAAAATTAAATTTTATTGCATAAAAAAAAATGGAGTGGCAATTATATCAATGTACACATGTTTAAACATATTTATACAAAGGGTTCTTCCTAAAGATTTTTGTTAAATTAGCCCTGGTGGATATCTCTGGAGAATAGAATAAGCGGCCTTTAGCTAAAACCCCCTATTTGGATAAAATTGAAGGGGAACTAAGACCGCTAAAAGTTATGAAGCTATCCTTTTTTCTTCATGAGCCAATCCACCTTCCCATAACATCCATTGTGCAGGTACACCATAACCTCTGGTCGGATCGTTAACAAATACATGGGTAATGGCTCCAACAAGCTTGTTATCCTGGATAATTGGACTCCCGCTCATACCCTGGATAATACCCCCGGTCTGTTCGAGAAGCCGCTGGTCGGTTATTTTGATAACCATCCCTTTGCCATCTTGCGATTTCAGGTTTAACTTTAAAATTTCTATATCGAATCTTTCCACCTGATTATCTTTCAAAACAGTCAAAATTTCTGCCGGACCATTTTGAATCTGATTTACCGTGGCCACGGGTATAGGCGCATTGGACTCGGCGTCTAAAGGAGGTTTCTGAAGTTTTCCGAAAATACCAAGTTTAGTATTCTGGACAATTGATCCGCTAATTTGTCCTTCATCTTCTTGAAATGAGCCAATTTTTTCACCAGGTTGTCCGCGTTTTCCCCGGTGAATGGACTGGACATTAGCCCCTACAATTTTTCCTTCTATTATTTCAACAGGGCGTTGTGTCCCATTTTCAGTGATAATATGGCCAAGTGCACCATAGGTCATACTTTGAGGTTCATAAAATGTAAGCGTACCCATTCCTGCGGCACTGTCTTTAATCAAAACTCCGATAAGGTACTGTAAAGTTTCTCTGCAATATACCGGGTTAACTTTTGTATAGAAGACTTCGTTTCCATGTTTCACCTCAAAATTCAACGCCTGCCTAGAGGCTCCGGCACGGGTAATAATATCTTTAACCTGTCCCTCATTCTTAACCGTCTCACCTTCAATTTTTAGAATTATATCTCCAACACTTACACCCGCGTCCAAAGCAGGATTTACTTTATTTCCAATCTGGTCAACAATGGTGTAATGCCCCACTACCATAACACCCTGCGTGTGAAGCAAAACACCTATTGATTGACCGCAAGGCACGACCTTAATTTGAGGTAAAATACTAATAGAAACATTACGAACAGGAATCAAATTCTCAATGGGAGCGGGGAAATCTAATAACAGCGGTTCTCCTACCGCAAGGGTATGCCGTACGGGAAAATACCCTAGCAGCACTATCATACCGGATATTAACAACACCAAAATACCGCATAAGAAATCCCGTATCTTCCCTCTCAAGCATCACCCCTCCAATTTTAGTGTCACCCACCTCCATATTCAATAAAAGAGAATCAAAAAAACTGTCATGAAAAAAATCTAACTATATTGTGTATTCTTAAAGTAACCGTAATAAAAAGTATTATCCCGTCCAAATATGTATAAACTTGCCAGCATGGCGTTTTTATTAATCTCAAAACTATTATGTAATTTTTTATTTAGTTTCCTTTGCTTATAGATGGAAAAAAGATGTTCCTATGTTAATTTTAAAAAATGAGCCATAATCCAATAAATAACAGCAGCAAAAATGATGGTAATAGGCAGTGTTATAATCCAGGCCATGACCATCTTCTCCGCAGTACCCCACTTTACTGCAGAAAAGCGCTTCGCTGAACCCACACCCATTATAGAAGAGGATATCACATGGGTAGTGCTGACCGGCAGCTTTAAAAAAGTAGCGATTATAATAATTAAAGCTGAACTAAAATCGGCAGCAAAGCCGCTAGAAGGTTCCAGCTTAATTATTTTACTGCCCACAGTCTTTATAATTTTCCAGCCTCCTATCGAAGTACCGAGCGCCATTGCTAAAGCGCAAGAAACTTTTACCCATAAAGGCACTTCAATATTAGATTGAATACCTCCCGCTACCAAAGCGAAAGTAATAATCCCCATTGACTTTTGAGCATCGTTAGTACCATGGCTGAATGCTTGAAAGGCGGCAGTAAAAATCTGTAAAAGACGGAAACGGCGGTTTAATTTGCCTGGATGAGTGTTTTTAAAAACAAACCTAATAAGAGACATAACCATAAAACCCATTAAAAAAGCAATTATTGGCGATAAGAGCAAAGCTTCAACAATAGTAAAAAAACCTTTGTAATTAACCGCATTAAAGCCGACTGCAGCAATTACCGCTCCAGCAAGTGATCCAATTAAGGCATGGGATGAACTGCTCGGTATACCATAATACCAAGTGATCAGGTTCCAGGTAATACCTGAAATTAAAGCAGCGGTAACAATGTACATACCATGCTCTAAATTTAAGGGGTCAGCTATACTTCCGCCAATGGTTTTTGCTACTCCAGTAAAAACCATTGCACCAAAAAAATTCATAAAAGCGGCTAGTAAGACTGCGATTCGGGGTGGGAGCGCTTTAGTAGAAACCGACGTAGCAATCGCATTAGCTGTATCGTGAAAACCATTAATAAAATCAAAAGTCCAAGCTAGCAGCACAACCAGTACGATTAAGATTAAACTTGATTCAAACATTAATTTCCACCTTATTAAGAACTTCGCATCATTATACCTTCAAGGATATTGGCTACGTCTTCGCAGGCATCTGAGACTGCTTCCATCATATCATAAATTTCTTTCCGTTTTATTAATTCAATAGCGTCAGTACAACTGGAAAAAAGGGTCTTTAACCCGTCCCGTAATAGGTCATCTGCTATGTTTTCCAATTCATTAATCTTATGAGTATGTTTGGTCATATCATGGAGCCTTTTTTCTACAAGGTGCTTAATGGCATATACGATTTCTTGTATACACATTTCATTATTCTTGGTAAAAAGCAACATAAAATCGTCAGCTTCAACAATATTATAAATTTCCAGGCGGGATGCACATGCTTCCAGACAATCTAAAACATCATCTAGTTTTAAGGTAAGCCCAAGAATATCTTCACGCTCAAACGGTGTAATAAATGTCCTGCTTAAAGCTAAAATTATTTCATGAGTATAATGGTCACCCATTTCTTCAACTGTTTTTAGCTGGGTTGCATATTCTTCGGCATCGCTCAGATTATTGATTTCTTCCCGAAAAACCTCAACAGCTAATTGGAGATTATTTGCGATCATTGTTAAATTTTCAAAAAAAACATCTCTTTTTTTTTGAAACAAATATGACGCCTCCTGTAAAAAAATTGTTCCTTATGGTATATTATCATAACCTAACTCAAAATCAATGTTAAACTTAATAAGCTTATACGAAGGTTTAGAAGTTATAAAAAGGATGCCCCTTAAAAGGGGCATCCTTTAATTCCAGCTATTGTTCTCAGCTACTGACTGCTCAGCCCGTTCGATGGCAAGTCTGACCAAATTACCGCAGTTTTGGGATGAAACATTACCGAAGTAACCGCCATCCCTGCGCACCACTTCGCCTACGCCTAGTTCGTCGGCTAATTCATACTTCAGCCTTTCGGACATTACTCCTCTACGCCTTCTACTCATTAGCCCAACCCCCTTTTTTTTGCTGGAACAATAGATATCATTATTATTTGATCAGATAATTTAAAATATCACAAGTAATAACCGCCAATTATACTCGATAGCCATAAAACGCAAGTCTTAAATTTTACAAAATAGGTTTTTTCATCTTCACCAAATTTTTATATGGCTCTCGCACTTATTTAATGATTGCCAAATTTATGTGGAGGTTTTATCCACCGATGGGAAATTTGTCTTGTAGCCATTCAAAGAAAACCTCCCATACCACCTGGTACTGCCCGGTAAACTGGTGATCGGCGCCACGGATGATCTTTATTTTCTTTGGTTCAACCGCAGCATCATAAATAGCCTGCGCGTTCTTAACGGGAACTGTCTGATCACTATCTCCATGGATAATTAATAATGGCGCAGGTGCTATTAGGGTGGCTCTACTAAATACATCGTACCGGTCCAGATCGGTAAAAAAGCTTTTGTTGATCTTCGCCGAGCCTTCATCCTCTGATAGAGGTACAAGCTCACCTTTAACTTTTTCTGCCCGCTCCCGGTATCTGGAAAACACCTCTTGAACAGCTCCTGGCGCCGCCCAGGCACAAACCCCCGCAACATCACCGTCAAACCGGCCAAGGCAAATAGCCGCCGTCCCACCGAAGCTCCGGCCAACAGTGATTACCTGCTTAAAGCCAAGTCCACGGCTAAAATCAACCGAACACTGGATATCTTCGATATGACGAGTGAGGCTAATATCTGCAAAATTACCTTCGCTTTCGCCGCAGCCACTAAAGTCAAAAAGCAGTGTTGAGTAACCGAGCAAACCCAACTCCTCTGCCATCATAATAGCACGCCCGCCACCCTCCTTGCTGCCGGTAAAACCATGACAAACAATTATAACCGTCTCGTAAACCGGCCCCGTATATAGAAGCCCGGATAATTTCAGTCCACTGTTATTTGGGTAAATCGCCTTTTTCCAGATAAAATGCTGGGCCACAGAGCTTTCACCCCCCAATTCATTATTAGGTAATAAACGATCAGCCGGTAGAAAATATTAAGCCATTTTTGCCGCATCATTAGGAAGCTATGTGTCTGGTACATAACTAATTTGATCGTAGACAAAAGCTAATACCATGTCAATACTAAAAGTAGTTAATATAGCCTGGACCACCTATTATAACAGCTTTAAGATCAAGGCCTGCTTGCCCTTTACCTTAATCTTAAGGATACCCGGGGAAACGTACTGAAATTTCTCCTGCTTATCCATTAAATTCACCAAAACCTGCCGGCCAGCCAGGTCATTCTTGATCCGCTGCGGGATGTTCGGATTTACAGCTACCTCGACCTCGATCACCTTTTCCGCCGGGTCGGGGCTATTATTCAGGGCAACAAGAATGGTATTACCGCGAAACTCCCGCATAAAAACATAGCAATCAAAATCAGAATAAAGCGTAAACAGGTAGCCGTACTGCAGAGCTTCGTTTGCCAGGCGGATCTTAATCAATTGCCGCAAGCGCCGGTAGATGAAACTTTCCACTACACAGCCGGGATAGGGCTCCTGGGTCTTCTGGTCAATTTTTTCCCAGGGCATATCCCGGCGCAGGTAGGCGTCCCCACCTTCCTTACAGTCGCCCTCCATACCAACTTCCGTGCCGTAATAAACCTGAGGGATGCCCCTGGTGGTAAATAAAAAGGACAGCACGAATACTACCAGCCCCGCGGCCTGATTACTGTCACCGCCGGCATAGAGAAGCGCCCAGCTCATTATTCTTTTCTCCAAATCGTGGTTATCCACCAGGGTCACCAGGCGGTTAGCATTATTGTATTTCCAGTCCGTATCCAGCACCCCGGATACTTCGGGCAAAGCGCTGTGCCGTGGGCCGGCCAGCGCGGTCATGCCCCTTCTTTGCTCCGGCGGCTTATAGTCCTCGTTTCTGATCATGACATCGATAATATTGCCGCACAGGGGAAAGTCGAAAAGTGAGTCAAAGTCGAATTCTCTTTGGTACTTGGCAACAGAGCCGGCATCAAAGTCCAGCACCTCGCCCAGAAAAAAAACATTCCGGTACTTCCCCCGCACATAGGACTTAAAATAATACCAGAAAGACTGGTCGATATGCCGGGCTGAGTCCAACCGGATGGCGTCAATATTGGTATCCTCAATCCAGTCGATAATATTATTGACAAAATAGTCCCGCACATCGGCCAGCCTGTGGTCAAGCTCCGGCAGTCCATAAAGAGTGCATTCCTCTTTATTCTTAAACCAGCCCGACGGCAGCCTGCGGGGGTATTTCTCGTAATTGCCGTTATGGTAACCGGTATGGCTGACGACAACATCAAGGATGACCTTGATCCCGTGAGCATGCAATTTAGCCACCAGCTCTTTTAGTTGCTCCCTACCGTTTTTCCCCGGCACTGTGATCAGATGATCGTCTACCCGCTCGAAGTCAAGGGCCCAGTAGCCGTGGTAGCCTTCCAGCAGCCCACCGGCCCCGCATAGCCCGCTGATGCTCAGATAGACCGGGGTGATCCACAATGCAGTGACCCCAAGGTGCTTCAGATAAGGAATTTTGCTCAAGATCCCGGCAAAGTTGCCGCCATGTAATTTATTTAGGCCGGCAACTTGGCTGGGTTTGCCGCCATCTGTGCTGCTATGCGAGGCATCGCTACCACAAAAGCGGTCAGTGATAATAAAATAAATTATATCGGCCTGGGATATTCCTTGCGTCCGATTCATCAGAACCATTCCCTTCAAGGCTTGAATAGACTTATTCAAGAGCATGAAAACTCTTATAATCGCCACTAGATTCTTTTCAGCTACGGCTTTTGAAATCGTGATTAGAACCGTTTTTAGGCTCTCCCCAAGATAGCCTTTAATACGTCGTCAAAAGGCATATCCCCAATTTCATCCAGTATCTTATCCAGCTTTGTCTTTCGCTTTAAGGAGCCCGACAGAAGAATATTTACTACTTGATCCCTGTCCACTGTTATAGACTGGACCTCCAAGGCCCCAGCTATAAGTCCGGCAATTACCAGTAGTTTGGCCGGGGTGAGACTCGGGATCCCGTTATTGTTACTATTATTCTTCTTACCATCATTCCCATTGCAAGATTTCGACATGTTCTTCGTTGAATTGATGTTTCCTTTGCCCAGTTGGGCGATCTGATCCATCAATTTATTTATATCACTGGATGAAAACATGCAATAATCCCCTTTAGCGTCCGCTTAATTTAGGGCAACACCACCGGCGCTTCAGCTACCTGCCCGGGCCCTAAAAACCCAGTAGCGAGGAAAATGAAAACGGCCACAGTGATAACCAGTAAAAGATCATGCCGGATGTCTTCTGTCGTCGGCAAATTAATCACACCTTTGTTAGCATATAATATAATTATATTACCCACGCAACCGATTGGTGTTTTAAAAAGCGTCCAATCACCGACACCGTGCGTATAGAGTTGGCTTTAGGCTGAAAGGACCGCCTCATCCTTAGGGTCTTTAAGGCATGAAAAAGGACTGTCTTTTACAACAGTCCTTTAATAAATTTCATTTATTACTCTGCCATGCTAGCCTTAGAATACGTTATTATCTCTGCCTGCACCTGTTTCAGCATAAATTCATTAACAAATGAATCCTCAAAATTCAAGATATATCCATCCTTCAATTACTTTTCACTTAACCGAAGTCATTCTAAGCGCTCATATCTTGCTTCCGGTCTCCACTTCAATACAGGCTTGCGGGCTGCCTTCACCCCATCCAGACGCCCGACTACGGTGGTATGAGGCGCCTTTCTTACCATTTCCGGCTCCTGCTCGACCTCCCCGGCAATCTTTATCATCGCTGCAATAAACCGGTCCAAAGTGTCCATGTTTTCAGTTTCCGTGGGCTCGATCATCAGCGCCTCCCTGACGATAAGGGGGAAATAGATAGTCGGCGGGTGGAAACCGTAATCCAATAGCCGTTTGGCAATATCCTCGGTGGTCACTCCCCGTTCCTTTTGCCGGCTGCCGGACAGCACAAACTCATGCTTGCACACCTGGTCATAGGGCAGCTCATAATAGCCCTTGAGCGCTTGCTTCATATAGTTAGCGTTTAGCACCGCGTCTTCCGCTACCCGCCGCAAGCCCTCCGGGCCCATAGACAGGATATAGGCGCAGGCTTTAACCACCACTCCAAAATTACCAAAAAAGGCTTTCACCCGGCCAATGGAATGCGGCCGGTCATAGTCCAGGTAATAGCGTCCCTCCGCCTGCTCCACCAAAGGCTTAGGGAGAAAGGGCGCCAGGCTCTCTTTTACTCCCACCGGGCCCGAGCCCGGGCCGCCGCCGCCATGGGGCGTGCTGAAAGTCTTATGTAAATTCAGGTGGATCACGTCAAAGCCCATCGCGCCCGGGGTGGCTATCCCCAGGATCGCATTGGCATTGGCGCCGTCATTGTACAACAGGCCGCCGGCCTGGTGCACCAAATCGGCAATCTCTTTAATTTCAGACTCAAACAGACCCAGAGTATTCGGATTGGTTAGCATGATCCCGGCTAACCGGCCGTCAATATTTTTTTTCAGCTCATCCAGGTCAACCCGACCGCTCCGGTTAGATTTTATCTCCGCAACCTCCAGGCCGGCCATCTGGGCTGAGGCCGGATTGGTCCCGTGTGAGGAATCAGGCACGATAATCCTGGTACGGCAGCCCTCACCGCGGCTTTCATGGTAGGCCTTGATCATCATCAGGCCGGTCAGCTCACCCTGGGCGCCGGCTGCCGGCTGCAAAGAAAATTTGGCCATGCCGGTTAGCTCGCAGAGGTAGCGGTCCATATTATACAATAATTCCAAACACCCTTGCACCGTAGCCTCACTTTGATAGGGGTGCACTCCGCTAAAGCCGTCCAGGCGGGCTATTTCCTCATTGACCTTGGGATTGTATTTCATCGTACAGGAGCCCAGCGGGTAAAAGCCGGTATCCACGCCATAGTTTAGCTGCGATAGCCCGACAAAGTGGCGCACCGCCTCCACCTCGCTGACTTCCGGCAGAGCGGGCGGGTCCCTGCGCAGGTATTCCGGTGGAATCAGATGTTCCATCTCCTTCTTTGCAGGAACATCCGCGGCAGGCAAGTGGATGCCGGTCCGGCCCGGGGCTCCTTGTTCAAAAATAAGTTTCATTAAAGTTCCCCCCATCACAATCACACTGACACCGTTAACTCGATTAAGAGTTTTGTCCTTTACTATATTTCACCAGACGATCGATTTCCGCCCTGGTCCTCTTTTCAGTAACAGCGATCAGCAAGGCGTTGCCCAGTTCCGGATACTCCCCTGACAGGGGATAGCCGCCAATTAGCTTTTGCTCCAACAAGCGGGCATTCAGGCTTGCAGCATCCTCCTGGGCAGTTACAACAAACTCCTTAAAGAAGGGGGCGCCAAAAGCCGGTGAGAATTTACCGGTTCCTACCAGTTGCTCACAGGCGTAATGAGCTTTTTGCAGGCACAACTCTGCGACCCGCTTAAGCCCTGCTTTGCCCAGAACGGTTAGATAAATAGTCGCCGCCAGGACACATAACGACTGGTTGGAACAAATATTGGATGTTGCCCTGCCTCGCCTGATGTGCTGCTCCCTAGCCTGCAGGGTCAGGATAAAGCCGCGTTTGCCGTCACCGTCGGTAGTTTGTCCGACAATCCGGCCCGGCAGCCTGCGCATCAATTTCCCTGTGGTTGCCATGAAGCCAAAATAAGGCCCGCCAAAACTCAAGGGATTGCCCAACCCCTGTCCTTCCCCGACAACGATATCCGCTCCGGCTTCGCCGGGTGACTGCAATAACCCGAGGGAGATTGGGTCGGCGCTGACAATAAAAAGCGCCTTGTGACGGTGGGCGAGTTCTGCAAATTTGTTCAAAGCTTCCAAACATCCAAAAAAATTCGGGCTCTGGAGCACAATGGCCCCTGTACGGTCATTAACCAACTCCTCCGCCTCCTGCAGGCAGGTAACACCATTTTGGTCATAACCCAATTCGACTATCTCTGCACCATTAAAGCGGGAATAGGTCTTGATCACTTCCCTGGCCTCGGGGTGGACGGTCCGGGCGAGCAGAACCTCACTGCGATTGGTGGCGCTGCAGGCCATTGACACTGCCTCGGCCAGGGCGACGGCGCCGTCATACACGGAAGCGTTGGACACTTCCATCCCGGTCAGCTCACAAATCATGGTCTGGTATTCAAAGAGCGCCTGCAGGGTACCCTGGCTGATTTCAGGCTGATAAGGAGTATAGGCCGTATAAAACTCCTGGCGCAAAAGCATGTGGCCGATTACAGCGGGGATATAATGATCGTATGCCCCAGCACCGAGAAAACAGGCATAGCCCTCGGTGTTTAGATTTTTTTCAGCCAGGCCTTTCATGAAGCTTACCAATTCCATTTCCGGCAGTGGGCCGGGCAGGTTGAGAGTGCTTTGACAACGCACGGAGACGGGAATATCAACAAAGAATTCCTCCACTGCAGCCGCGCCGGCGGCATCCAGCATCCGCCTGCGCTCAGCTTCGGTGATCGGGAGATACGGATGCACTGGTCACTCCTCCTTGCAGAACTGACCATATTCGTCTGCAGAAAGCAGGCTCTCCAGCTCCCCCTGGTCAGACATTTCGATCACAATAAACCAGCTCTCATAAGGTTCACTATTAATTATTTCCGGTGAGGCTAAGAGTTCTTCGTTAACCTTTAATATTTTGCCGCCCACCGGGGCATAAACATCTGAGGCGGCCTTAACCGACTCTACCACGGCGAATACTTCACCCGCACCGACTTCCATCCCCGTCTCCGGCAACTCCACAAAAACTATGTCCCCCAGGGCATGCTGGGCGTGGTCTGTAATACCAATTGACACCCCGGAAGCTGAGACTTTGACCCACTCATGCTCCTTGGAATATTTTCGGTCAGTGGGAATATTCATTGTTGTTGCCCCTTTCTACTTATTCCTGTATTGTTTTTTAAAAAACGGGGTCGGGACAATAAGTGCCCTTTGCCTTTTGTTTCTAATTATTACGTCAATCTTCTCGCCCTGCTTCGAATATGCCGCATCAATCAGGGCCAAACCGATGTTTTTTTTCAAGGTTGGGGAATAACCGCCGGAAGTAACAGAGCCAATTTCTCTGCCGCCGGACTCCACAGCATAATGTGCCCTGGGGATACCCCGGTCTTCCATTTCAAAACCAACGAGTTTCCTGGCGGTTCCTTTTTCAAATAGATCTGTCAAGGCTTCCCGTCCGATAAAACTTAGTTTATAAAAGTTGACAAACTTAGCCAAACCGGCTTCCAAAGGTGTAATGTCCGGTGATAACTCGTGTCCATACAGAGGCAGACATGCCTCCATACGAAGGGTGTCTCGCGCGCCCAGGCCAGCCGGTACCACACCATCGGAACTTCCTGCTTGCAAAATAGCTTCCCATAAAGCCTGAGCATGACAGGTACTAGTATAAACTTCAAAACCATCCTCCCCGGTATAGCCAGTACGGGAAACCAGGCAATTAAACCCAGCAATTTTAATATCGCACAGCATGCGGAAGAAGCGCAATTCCGAAAGATTTACTGTTGTTAAGCCCTGTAAAATTTTTTCAGCCTGGGGACCCTGCAAGGCTAGTTGTGCAGTATCCCTGGATAAGTTTATTATTTCTACATCATCTGTTTTGTTTTGCACCATCCAATTATGATCCTTATCAGTGTTGGAAGCATTTACAACTACAAGAAAATGCTCCGGCCCGAAACGGTAAATCAAAATGTCGTCAACCACTCCACCATGCGGGTAACACATCAGGCTGTACATGGCCTTCCCGTCCACCATTATACCGGCATCTCCAGTAATCAGCATTTGGAGAAATCTAAGGGCGCCTTTTCCCTTTACTTCTATTCTACCCATATGAGACAC
Organism: Desulfotomaculaceae bacterium; assembly: GCA_028702435.1. Classification (GTDB taxonomy): domain Bacteria; phylum Bacillota; class Desulfotomaculia; order Desulfotomaculales; family Pelotomaculaceae; genus MVQL01. Next base: position 13,835 of record JAQVOX010000009.1, read on the forward strand.
GTCAAACAACCCGGCCCGGGAGCGTACTGCCTCGTGCTCATCAAGAATGCCGCTGTAATATACCGGTAGGGCCCACCCGGCAAACTCAACCATTTTGCCCCCATACTTGTGGTGTAGATCATACAGAGGCGTCTTAAGCAGATTATCCATTTTTCCCCCTTAATTCAACTACTTATCCCTTACGATAACCAGATATCAATATGTAATAAGAGTACATAACAGGTATTTATTTTCACAAAAAAGAGCCAGTGGTAAATTCCGGCTCTCAGTATGCAATAGTTTCCATTTCTCCCCAGGCTGTCTGAAATTCTTGCCATACTATCTCCGAAAACAAGACAAAACGTATCTCTGCAAAGTCAGCACCGGAATGGACATAATCCCGGACTGTGCGCAATGCAATCCGGGCTGCCCGTTTAATCGGGAAGCGGTAGGCGCCAGAACTGATCGAAGGAAAAGAAATAGAACGGATCCCGTGCTCACTGGCCAGGGCCAAACTGTTCCGGTAAGCGCTGCCGAGCAGCTCATCCTCGCTATGCTTGCCACCTGACCAGATTGGTCCTACTGTATGAATAACATAGCGGGCCGGCAGATTACCACCACCTGTTATTACCGCCTGTCCGGTAGGACACTCCCCTTGTCTTTCGCGTATGCGCCTGCATTCCTTAAGGATTTTTGGCCCCCCGGCGCGGTGGATGGCTCCGTCTACCCCACCCCCGCCCAGTAGGGTAGAATTAGCCGCATTCACGATGGCCTCCGTATCCTGGGCAGTAATATCTCCCTTAATTATTCTCAACAGAGTTTGACCAATATAAGCATCCACTTTTATCCCCCTTTAAAATAACTATACCTGTCGCAACAAAGTTTATCCTTTTTTTGAGTAACCAAAAGAGCCAAGCTTATCCGCCATTAACCGGTACTCATTACCACAGTAGCCGTACGGCTTGATTTTATCCATATCAGGGTGGCCTTTTTCATCTAGCATGTCTTCATTATAGTGTACAGCCAGCACATCGGCAATAAAGACATCGTGACTGCCAAGTGAAAACACCTGTCTGACTTTACACTCCAGGTTAACCGGGCACTCTGCAATTAAGGGCGCCTTGACATGGGAAGCAGGCACAGGGGTCAAACCAGTTTCTTTGAATTTATTTACCTTGCTGCCGGATACCGTACCGCAATAGTCTACTAGTTTAGCCTGACCGGCTGTCGGAATATTGATTACATACTCTCCGGAATCCTTAATCAGCCGGTAAGAATGCCTACCTTCCGGGCGAAGGCCGATATAGACTACCGGCGGTACAGAATTCATAATACCTGTCCAGGCTATAGTTACTATATTTGGACTGCTTTCCTCAAGGCAGGAAGTTACGAGGACGGTGGGGACCGGAAATAGAGCCGTCGAAGGTTCTTTCGTAATTTTTTTAATCATATTAATCCCTCTTTTATTAATTATTTTTGCCCACAATTATAAATTACATGCCAATTTTATTATATACTGTAAGAGGCCAATAAGATAGTGCTACTAAGGATATTGTAAAGCTATCGCTCAAACCCCTCTGTTCTATTATTCACTTGAGCACAATTATAGTCAGTACGGCGACAATAATTAACATCACTCCTACGCCTATATTAAATTGGGTCCGGTCCTTTTTGCTTTGCTCTCGCTGCTTCAATAACCGGATCTTTTCTGGAGATATGTATTTTACCGTTTTCAATCTGAGGCTTTTCCTTGGAGTAAACTCATATACTTTGCACCGGTCTTCTTTTTGTGCCAACTTTACCACCTCAGCAGAACGTATATAATAAGCCTTAACCTATTCTATACCATTAACAATAGATGAGACATATGCTTTGTTACCGCACCAAGTAACAAAATTCTATAATTAATCCTTTCCTTTTTAAAGAAAATATTATTAGCCGTACGGTTATTTTTTAAATTTTAAATTAAATACCTTTATTATTCTGTCTTGCAATGTCTAACGAGCGCTAATTTACCATAAGCTAATCATGACAGACAGTGCTGGGGAATAAAAGATTTTTTTCCTATCCTGATTAATTAATCTCTCGCCTGCGTATAATAAATCTAAAGGGGGTGAAAGAACAATGAAGGCAACTGGAATCGTGCGCCGGATAGACGATTTAGGAAGAGTAGTAATTCCAAAGGAAATCAGGCGCACGATGAGGATCAGGGAAGGAGATCCCCTCGAAATTTTCACTGACAGAGAAGGTGAGGTGATCTTAAAAAAATATTCGCCCATTGGTGAATTGGGCGAGTTTGCCACGGAATATGCTGATTCTCTAAATGAAACTCTCGGCCACATCTCTTGTATTGCGGACAAGGACACGATCATTGCCGTAGCGGGCGCCCCTAAAAAGCAGCTCATGAATAAGCAAATTGGTAATATTGTGGAAAATGTCATGGCTGAAAGAAAAATGGTTGTACTTAATGAACCTTGCTATTTAACCTCAGACGAAGACATAAGTTACAGTTCAGCAATAATTGCACCTATAATTGCTGCAGGGGATGCTGTAGGCACGGTGATTCTCACAAGTAAGGAACCTGAAGTACAAATGGGTAATCTGGAAACAAAGCTTGCAGAAACCGCTGCCGGCTTTTTAGCAAAACAAATGGAGTCGTAATTAATTATACTTGCAGCGATTAACCAGGCCTCGCCTGCCGGGCGAAGCCTTTTTTTTATTTTAAAAAAACAGATCTCTATCTCCTTGAGCAATTTTTTTCAGCCTGTGTTCTACCTCTTGCAACACCGTCTGGCTTGCGATATATTTCAGGTGTTTGGCAATAGCTTCATCGCCGGCCTTCCTGGTTTCGGGTGAGGCATAGTCCAAAAGATATTCTTTAAAAGTAAGTATGGCGTTAGGCTGGCAAACGTTTTGAATTTGCCCGTTCTTGGCCAGAGGCATAAAGCGGTCCCCGGTCCGCCCACTCCGGTAGCAGGCTGTACAAAAACTCGGGATATAACCGGAACGGCAAACTCCACTGATTACTTCATCTAGAGTGCGATGGTCTTCCAGCTTAAATTGAGGCGCCTCGTCTGATTCAGCCGCTCCGGCATGATCACGGTGGTAACCTCCGACACCAGTACTGGAACCGGCGCTAAGCTGGGAAATACCTACGGAAAGCAACTCATCGCGGAACTCCGGGCATTCCCTCGTGGAAATTAACATTCCAGTGTAGGGAACGGCCAGCCTGATAATAGCAACTAACTTCTTAAAATCAGCATCCGGAACCAGATACGGAAAAGAGCCCAAGTCCACACCCGCTGCCGGCCTCAGGCGCGGTACCGAAATGGTATGCGGCCCGACCCCGTACACTGCTTCCAGGTGCAAAGCATGCAGCAGCAAGGCCATCACTTCATATTTGTAATCATAAAGGCCAAAGAGCACCCCCAGGCCGACGTCATCTATGCCGCCTGCCATGGCCCGGTCCATCGCACAGGTATGCCAGTCGTAATCCGATTTTGGACCGGAAGGGTGTGCCCGGGCATAGGTAGGCCGGTGGTAAGTTTCCTGAAAGAGAATATAAGTGCCAATTTTCGCCTCTTTTAAGCGCTTATAATCATCCACTGTAGTAGCGGCTATATTCACGTTAACCCGTCTAATACTTCCTTTTTTTTCTTTAACAGAATAAATTGTATCAAGAGCTTCGACCACATAATCAATCGGACAATTTACCGGATCCTCACCGCACTCTAGCGCCAGGCGCTTGTGGCCCATATCCTCCAGTACTTTTACTTCCTGAATTATTTCCTGTCTGGATAACCTGCGGCGCCGGAATTTATTATCTCGCTGGTAACCGCAGTAAACACAATTATTGATACAATAATTGCTGATATAAAGGGGTGCAAAAAAGACCAGCCGCCGCCCGTAAATACTTTCTTTGACCCGGCTCGCGGTAAGGAAAATATTTTCCAGCAACTCGCGGTCTTCCACCTGCAGCAACACTGCCACTTCCTCCGGGCTAAGACCTCGCGCGGCATCCGCTTTTTTAATGATCCCGGCGGCTGTCTCCCGGGTGGCGGTTTTAGCCTCGTCCAATAATTTTAAGATCAGGGTTTCATCAATAAAGTCAGCCTTGGTTGCTATCATTAAAATCACCCCTCAAATTATTAAAATACCAATGAATGTCCGTAAACTCGCCGGTCTCAAGTATTTTATCAAACTCCTCTGCCTCAATTTTTCGCATATGCTAACGAGTGGCCGTAGCCGGTAGCGACCTTGCAGCCGGCGTCTGCCACAGCTTTAACCGCCTCGGCAAAACTCTTCTCCGGGGTATCCGCCAATCCGGTTTTACCCGGGTACAGCAAGTAATTTGTCCGGTATACCGGGGGCGTCATATTGGGCATAATCACGTTTGCCCCACCTCTGAGGGCCCGCTCCCGACCAAGCGGGTGAATGGTCCTGACGGCGGTAGTGGCGGGCAGATGCACTAACGGCAAAACAAGCCGCGCAGCCGCCAGGGTTTTCAAAGTCAGCTCCAGGGTACCGCCCGGGTAGCTGCCCAGGGGGGTTTGGCTGTTGGGAATGAAAGGCCCGATACCGGCCATTTCCACCTTTAGCTCCCGCATTAAAATAATATCTCCGGCTAAAGTTTCTACAGTCTGACCTGGCAGGCCAACCATATTACCGGAGCCAACTTGAAAACCTAATTCACCAAGCCACTTCAGCTCCTCCACTCGCCCCGCCAGACTGGCTCCCGGCTTCAATCTGGCAAAAAGCACCGGATCACAGGTTTCATGTTTTAGTAAATAGCGATCGGCGCCCGCTTCCCGCATGAGTTCATAATCTTCCCGCGGCCGGTCTCCTACGGAAAGAGTTACGGCCACATCAGTTTCTTTTTTAATCTGGTACACCAGTTCTGCCAGTGCCTCCGCTGTGTAGTTTTCATCCTCACCGGACTGGAGCACAATCGTTTTGCTGCCCAACCCGGAAGCTTTACGGGCGCTTCTAATAATCTCACCCGGCTCCATCCGGTACCTGGGCAAATCCCGGTTGTTCCGGCGCAAGCCGCAAAACAAGCAATTCCTCACACAGTGATTGGAAAATTCTATAATGCCCCGCAGGTGGACCCCGTCTCCCAGATACCGCCGGCGCACCTGATCTGCCAGTTGGAAAAGTTCCTCGCACTCCTTTCCTTCGGCGCTAATAAGGACGATAAGCTCCTCTTTGGATAACTCAATTCCATCTTTGGCACGCTTTAAAATGTCACCAAAATCTGATCTCATCAAGTCCATGCACTCCTATTCACCTAGTAACCGACGGGCTGACGGAAAAGGCTCTAGAGATCTTTCCAAGATACCGTACAGATGAGCAATCAATACACCGTAATTAACGACGGGCACACCAGCCTCAGTTGCCATCGTAATTCTGTGCAACATTTCTTTTCGGTTAATCATACAGGCGCCGCAATGTACCACCAGCTTAAACCGGCTCAGGTTTTCAGGCATTTCCATCCCGCTGGACCATTCAAAGTGCAGCTCACCGCCTACTCGCCGGCGCAGCCAGCGGGGTATTTTAACCGTTCCGATGTCGTCTGTAACGCGGTGGTGAGTGCAGGCTTCGGCGATCAGGACCCGGTCTCCCGGCTTTAAAGCTTCCACCGCCCGTACCCCGGACACCAGCGCTTCCAGGTTGCCTTTATAACGAGCAAACAAAATTGAAAATGAGGTCAGCATGATTTCTGAAGGAGTATCGGCAGCTACCTTTAAAAACACCTGTGAATCGGTTACCACCAGCTTTGGCTTTCGGCCTAAGTCGGCCAGCGCCTGCTTTAATTCCCGTTCCTTGACTACCAGGGCACAGGCGTCATGGTCCAAAATATCTCTAATTGTCTGGACCTGGGGTAGAATCAGCCTGCCCTTGGGAGCCGCCATATCGATTGGAACCACCAGGACCACTGTTTCCCCCGGGCTGATTAAGTCGCCGATGATGGTCGGGGCCGACCATTCCTTGGGCACAGTCTTAATCATTTCCTTCTTTAAAGCTTCGATGCCCTGCCCTGTGGCCGTACTGACCGGCACTACCCGGATCCCCAATTTTCCCGCTAGCTCAGCGGGCGTTACCTCCGGCTGCAGGTCGACCTTGTTTAACACCCCCACTACGGGCACGCCCTGCTTTCCGGCTTTTTGAATCAAATCCAGTTCATATTTACCGGCGCCCAGCACGGGGTCAATAACCAGCACCATCAAATCTATCTTATGCAATAACTCGACTGTCTTTTTTACCCTTAGCTCACCCAGTTCGCCCGCATCATCAACCCCGGCTGTGTCGATAAGCACCACCGGCCCAATCGGTAAAATTTCCATCGACTTGTAAACTGGGTCGGTGGTAGTGCCGGGCACATCGGAGACAATAGCAATCGCTTGGTCGGTCAGAGCGTTGATCAGGCTTGACTTCCCAGCGTTGCGCCGGCCCAAAATAGCGATAGAAAGCCTGCTGCCGCGGGGCGTTTCATTTAATGCGCCTGTATTCACGCAAATCACCTTACCTTTCGGAGACGGGAAAATTCCTTGCCGCCAAATAGGTATCATGCGGCATATTCATTTCCGCGAGCGGGATCCTTTCCACTCGGTATGCTGCACCAAGTGGTTCACCCCGTTTAATTTCCTGGTTACTTTTTCGTTAAAAGAGCCGTTTTTACATGAACCCCCTTGATGCTTCCCAATTTCCCGGTCATGGCGCCAATTTCGTCTGTCGTCCCGTCAATAATCAAGGAAATAACCGAAATGTTCCGCTCTCGGTAAGGTATCCCCATGCGGCCGACAATTATCTCACTATACTCGCTGAGGATACTGTTGATCCGCTGGGAAGCATTATCCCGGTCTCCCACTACGATCCCAATCACACCAATACGCTCATCCATTTTGTTGTTCCCTCCATAAAAATAAATAAGCCCTTTTCACGTTACACGAAAAGGGCTTAATCAGCCATTATCTGAACCCCTTGAATACAGGACTTACCCTTATTCGCAGAACACAATTTATCATCTCATCCTTGGCTGCGGGAAACCCCATTACCTCAGATAGAATTCTATTTTATTGTAAACAAAACACTGTCTTTTCCATATTTCACAGCTTACCTATTTATTTGAATGACTAATGGGCAAACAGCCATTCTCAATGCACGGTAAGCACACATACAATAATTAATCTACTATATATTTCTCACGTGGAGTGTAATGGGTGTGCAACAATTCGTGAGATTTATGGCCCAGCGGTTTTTCCAAAAATTCTTTATACAACTGCTGCACAGCAGGGTTCTCATGAGACTTCCGTATTTCCATTCTTTCATCAGCAGTATAAATACCAGCTATACGCTGGCCCCGGATCTCAAGGTTAGTCGGAATAGGCTGACCGCCCCCCCCAATGCATCCGCCCGGGCAACACATGATTTCAATAAAATGATAGTCCGCCTCGCCCGCCTGCAGGGCGTCCATCAATTGGCTAGCGTTGCCGAGCCCGTGGGCAACAGCTACTTTTACATCCAGGTCACCTACTTTAACAGTAGCTTCCTTAATTCCTTCTAAACCACGCACGTCAACAAAATTTACCGACACTAGGGTTTCACCGGTAATTAGCTCATAAGCGGTACGCAGGGCGGCTTCCATCACACCACCCGTAGCGCCAAAGATCACCCCTGCACCAGTTGAAATGCCCAGCGGGTCATCGTATTCTTCCTCAGGCAACTCGACAAACTCTATCCCAGCCTGCTTAAACATGCGGCCAAGCTCCCTGGTAGTTAAAACCACGTCTACATCCTGCTGACCGCTAGAGTCCATTTCTGGGCGCTGGGCCTCAAATTTTTTCGCTGTACAAGGCATAATCGACACCGAAAAAATATTGGCCGGATCCAAACCTTCTTTTTCGGCATAGTAAGTTTTAGCCATCGCGCCGAACATCTGCTGAGGAGACTTGCAGGTTGACAGATGCGGCAGTAACGACGGGTAGAAGGTTTCAATGAACTTGATCCAGCCCGGGCTGCACGAAGTAATCATCGGCAGAACCCCACCGGTCGTTACCCTTTCGATCAGCTCGCTACCTTCCTCCATGATGGTCAGGTCAGCAGTAAAGTCGGTGTCGAAAACTTTGTCAAAGCCTACCTTTCTTAAGGCAGCAACTAGCTGTCCGGTAGCAATACTACCCGGGGCCATGCCGAAAGCCTCACCTATCGCAACACGTACTGCCGGTGCGGTCTGAACTACAACGTGCTTATTGGGATCAGCAAGGGCATCCCAAACTTCTTCAATTTGATCCCGCTCGTACAGCGCCCCGGTCGGGCAAACCAGGATACACTGGCCACAGTTGACACAACTGGAAGCAGCTAATGGAATATCAACACCAGGCGCTATCAAGGTTTCAAACCCCCGGCCTTGCGGGGCGATTGCGCTCACCGTCTGTACTTTTTCACATACCGCAATGCAACGCCGGCAAAGGATACACTTAGCCGGGTCACGAATCACTGAGACGCTGGAATCATCCATCTTATGCTCCGGACTGGCGCCCTGGAAGCGGACCTCACGGATCCCGAAACTTTCTGCCAGGGACTGCAATTCACAATTTTGGTTGCGTACACAGGTCAGGCACTCAAACGGGTGGTTGGATAAAATTAGTTCTAAAGTTTTCCGCCGTGCAGCGCGCACCACCGGTGTATTGGTCATAACTACCATATTTTCGGTTGCCGTGGTCACACAAGCCGGCTGCAGCGTTCGGGCGCCCTTAACTTCTACCACACAGATCCGGCAGGCGCCAATGACATTAATATCTTTTAAATAGCACAAGGTAGGGATACTAATACTGGCTTTACGGGCTGCCTCGAGAACAGTCGTACCTTGTTCCACTTGTAATGCTTTTCCGTCAATTATTAAATTAACCATCGACATGATCTCATCCCCCTTTACTTCACGTAGCAGGCACACCAGTAGTTTCGGCAACATATTCGAGTGAATAACTGGCCGATGCTTCCTTTAATGTTTCGAAGTCTTCTGTGCGTTTACCTGATGAGGTTCTGCTGGGATAATAGGGGTAGCCTAACGGTTACCCCTATTATCCCTTATATACTGTCCTTGAGGAGAACAAAAGCAAAAACTCAATCTATTTATATAATCATCTCATATTTTATCCTATCAACACAGTATATTTCAAGTCTAAGACATAATTTCCTCACTTTTTAATTAACATGGTCATTTCTTAGCTGATTATTATCACTTACTTCACATCACAGCGCAGGCAACGGGTTGCCTCGATAATAGCCTGCTCTTCGGTAAAACCATATTCAACTTCGATAAAGGACTGGCGCCCCGCCACCGGTAGGCAGTTTGTGGTCTCTCTCGCCCGCTTTTCTTCAAGTATATCTCCAGATACAGCCCGCCTGAGCACATGTGGCTCTACAACTACACCAGAGCCGCCAAGAAATTTATCAATAGCCTCAGCCGCCTTCTTGCCCTGGGCAATGGCGCCAATAGCCGTATCCGGCCCGGAGGCACAGTCTCCGCCGGCAAATATATAAGGAATGTTCGTCGCCATACTGTCCGGATCTACCACAAACAGCCCGCGCGCTGTTTCCACACCGGCATCAGTGATCCCGTCAGTCTCAACATTTTGCCCAATGGCGGTAATCACTACATCAGCCGCTATGGCAAAGTTAGAGCCTTCCACCGGCACTGGCCGCCTGCGGCCGATATTATCAAAGTCGCCCGGCACTGATAGCTGGCACTCCAGCCCGGTTACCCGGCCGTCTTCTCCCTGTACGCTTACCGGAGCGGCCATGAAGGTATAACTAATTCCCTCATGCCCGGCTTCCACAATTTCATCTCTAAAGGCAGGCATGTCTTGTTTGCTGCGCCGGTAAATGACCCTGACTTCCTTGGCCCCGTTTCTAAAGGCTGTGCGGGCACTGTCAATAGCAACATTGCCGCCACCTATCACTAAAACGGTCTTGCACTTGACGTCGGCAGCCTGTCCTAGCTTGACATCGCGCAGGTAACTGATCCCGGAGATTACTCCATCAAGCTCCTCGCCTGGGCTACCTAATTTCTGATTCGCATGGGCCCCAACGGCGACAAACACTGCATTGACCCCTTCTTGCTCCAGGTCAGCAAAGGTTACGTCCTTCCCAAATCTGGCGCCGGTTTTTATAGTTACACCCATATCTTCAATAGCTTTAATCTCTGCCGCCAGAATATCAGCCGGCAGGCGGTAATCGGGAATGCCCACTTTCAGCATCCCACCGGCAAACGGCATCGCTTCACATACAGTTACTTTATGGCCTACTTTGGCCAGGTAGTATGCTGCAGTAGGGCCGGCAGGGCCGCCGCCGATTCCTGCTACCTGTTTGGCAGTATCTTTTCCGCAAGCTTCAACCGGGAAGCCTTTGTTCTGCTCATATACCCAGTCGGAGGCAAAGCGCTTCAATGTCCTGATCGCAAGCGGATCGTCCAACTGGGCGCGTTGGCACTTGGCTTCACACGGGTGATGGCACACGCGGCCGCAAACAGCTGGGAACGGGTTCTCCCGCTTGACTTCCAGATATGCTTCCAGGTGGCGCCCGTTCCGGATATGATCAAGGTAAATCGGCACATCTACCCCGGCCGGGCAGGTATTCTGACAAGGTGAATTAAATAGGGCGGCACAGACAGAGGCCGGACAGCGCTTGTCCCGAATATGCGCTTCATATTCATGCCGGAAGTAGCGAATAGTGCTTAGCACGGGGTTGGGGGCAGTTTGTCCCAAACCGCACATCGCATTGCTTTTAATATATTCACTCAGTTCGATCAGAGTTTCGATGTCTCCCTCTTTTCCTTGCCCCTGGGTGATCCTCTCTAATATTTCCAGCATCCGCTTGGTGCCAATACGACATGGAGCACACTTACCACACGACTCCTCCTGGCAGAATTCAGTGAAGAACTTGGCCAGGTCAACCATACAGGTATCTTCGTCCATCACTATCAGGCCGCCGGAACCGACGATCGCGCCCAGCTCAATCATAGACTCATAATCGATGCCAACGTTCAGGAACTGGGGCGGAATACAACCGCCGGAAGGACCACCCGTTTGCGCTGCTTTAAATATCTTATTGTTTATAATCCCGCCGCCGATATCATAAACAATTTCCCCTAAAGGCATCCCCATCGGCACTTCGATCAAACCGGTGTTATTCACCTTTCCGGTCAGGGCAAATACCTTGGTGCCTTTACTCTTGTCCGTTCCTATGGAAGCATACCATTCGCCGCCCTTTAAGATAATCGGGGGGATACTGGATAATGTTTCCACGTTATTAATTAAGGTCGGTTTACCCCACAGACCTGCCACAGCCGGGAAAGGAGGGCGCGGCCTGGGCTCACCGCGGCGTCCTTCAATGGAAGCCAAGAGCGCAGTTTCTTCCCCGCAAACAAAGGCGCCCGCGCCAACCCGGATATTTAAATCAAAGTTAAAGCCTGTACCTAATATATTTTCTCCCAATAAGCCGTACGCACGAGCCTGACCGATCGCATGATGCATTCTTTCTACGGCCAGCGGGTATTCCGCCCGGACATAAACGTAGCCTTGATCAGCACCAACCGCATAACCAGCGATGGTCATCGCCTCAATAACGGAGTGCGGATCCCCCTCTAAAACCGACCGGTCCATAAAAGCACCCGGATCGCCCTCGTCACCATTACACACCACATACTTTTGGACGCCCTCGGCTTTGGCGGTAAATTCCCACTTTAAGCCGGTGCCAAAACCGGCGCCGCCCCGGCCACGCAGGCCGGATTTCTTCAACTCGGCAATTACATCCACCGGGGTCATGCTCGATAAGGCCTTGGCCAGCGAAGAATACCCTTCACTAGCAATATACTCCTCAATATCTTCCGGATTAATAAAGCCGGCGTTGCGCAGGGCGATCTTGGTTTGTTTGGATAAAAAGGGGAAATCCTTCATTAAAGGAATTGGTTTCTTTGTTTCCGGATCACGATAAACCAACCGGTTTACGATCCGTCCTTTTAACAGGTGCTCACTCACAATTTCTGCCGCATCTTCAGCCTGAACCCGGCAGTAAAATACCCCCTCAGGATATATGGTCAAGCGCGGGCCCAGGTCACAAAGGCCCATGCAGCCGGTTTCGATCAGTTGAACTTCTTTTTCTAACTGGTACTCTTTGATCCCTTCCGAAAGAGCTTCTTTAACAGCACGGCATCCCGATAAAACACAGCCTGACCCCGCACAAACTAAAATATGTGCCCGATAATAATGCACACTTAAGTCCTCCTCTCACTTATTTCAACTAATCTTGCTGCACCAATGCCCATTCCTCAACTACTTGGCCGTTAATAACATGATCAATTACGATCCGCCGGGCTTTTTCTTGGTCCAAATTACCGTAAATAACCTGGGGCGTCCCCGGCTTTATTACTTCGAGCATGGGCTCATGTGCACACATCCCGGCACAGCCTGTCTGGGTAATAATTACGTCAGGAATATTTCTTTTATCTATTTCATCAATAATCGCCATCATCACATCTCGCGCCCCGGCGAGTATTCCACAAGTTCCCATTCTTACAATGATTGTTGTTTTATCACCTATCTGCCGAGCTTTGATTTTATCCAGCGCGGCCTCTTTGAACTTCATCAGTTCATCAACCGAATTAATTTGTTTCATCATCATCACCCCGGTAATTTTAAATAAAATCCTTATACTCACTGACCAACCGGCTAGTATCAAAAACAACTTCTGTGTTCATCCACCAGATGTACAGTAATCCTGTTTCGGCTGCTTTAGATTACACACCTCACAAGAATACCCGCTCAGTATGCAAACTAATCGGCTCCTTAATGGTTTTCAGATTTACTCTCTATCCCTGAACTCTTTTATGATTCCCGGGACAAGATCAGGCTTCATCCTCGCACGTGGCTCTTTATTGATCGTTAGAACCGGCCCTAGTCCACAGGCTCCCAAGCATCTAACTACCTCAAGGGAAAACATATTGTCATCGGTAGTATCCTGCGGCTTGATTCCCAACTCTTTTTCAAACCGCTCCAAAACCCGCGGGGTTCCACGCATATAACAAGCAGTACCTTTACAAAGGGAAATCTCATATTTACCTTTTGGCTTTAATGAAAATAGATGGTAAAAAGTAATGATCCCGTAGATAGTACTTAAAGGTACATCCATCTTATCAGCAATAATAATTTGCACATCTTTTGGCACATAACCGTAATTCTCCTGAACCCAATACAGAACCTCGATCAAGTCGTCCTTTTTCCCTTCGTGCTGGGCAATCACTTTTTCTAGTTCTGCATCAAGATCGCACCGACATTTTTTCACCGTCGCTCCCATTTCTTCCCCTCCTCCGATTAATAATTTTTATATAACTTCATGACTAAATAATGTTTATAGACCTCCCGTATAGCTTTAGTCATGCAAGCTTCATACCAAACATAACAAATATAAACGGTTACAGAAAATAAAAAATATTGTGACATTTTTAACAACTACCCTATATATAAAATTAATATAACAAGAAATCAATTCCCTACTAGACTTCATACACCCGGGAAAGAGAAAAATTCGAATATTTCCGACAATTATGGATGACCTACTATCAAAGTGAGGAACTGGATTAAGGACACCTTATCTCCACTGGATAGCTAGATGAGTAGAAAGCATGCCAAACTGCAGCACGCTTTCCGTAAAATTTTCTGAATTATTTGATAATGGGTGTCAATTTTGACTAAAAAAAACAAGTATACAACTTTCAATCAGCTTAAATCAAGAATTTTTACCAGGTCAAATATGACCTTTGTTCTCGACTTGTCTTATTCTCCTCATCCTTCTAGTTAGGCTGGAAAGACTTATACCAAGTTTATTAGCGGCCTCTTCCCGACTTTTACAGAGTTCCAGAGTCCTTTTAACGAACTGTAGTTCATACTCTTCCACTGCTTTACATAGGGACTTATAATTGGATCCGGGGTCTACAGGGTTTTGAGCCCGTACAAGGTATTTCTTAGGGAGAAGTTCCGGTTTCACTAATGGTTCCCGGCTAGTTACGACAACCCTCTCAACCAGATTGGCAAGTTCCCTAACATTACCCGGCCAATTATACTTATATAATACTTCGATAGCCTCTTTACTGAGCTTAACTTCCAATTTGTACTTTTTGTTATAGAGTTCCGTATAATGAGCGATTAGAAAGGGTATGTCCTCTTTTCGTTCCCGCAACGGAGGGATTGTTATCGGGACCACGTTCAGCCTATAGAAAAGGTCTTCTCTGAAATCACCTTTCCTCACCATTTCCTCCAAGTCCCGATTGGTAGCTGCAAGAATGCGGACATCAACGTCTTTTTCTTTTATCCCACCAATCCTGGTAATTTTTTGATCCTGAATTACCGCTAATAATTTTACCTGGAGTTTTTTGGGGAGCTCTCCTATTTCGTCGAGGAATATGGTTCCTTTATCTGCCAACTCAAAGTAACCAGCTTTTCCCTCCCTGTTTGCTCCGGTAAAGGCCCCACCCTCATAACCAAAAAGTTCAGATTCAAGTAATTCCGCCGGGATGGCAGCGCAATTGATTTTTAAAAAAGAACCAGTGTTTTTTCGCAAACTTGTCTCATGAATAATTTGAGCTATAAGGTCCTTGCCAACGCCGGATTCACCAAGGATAAGAACTGTACTATCCACAATTGCAATTCGGCAAACAGTTTCCAGTACCTGCTTAATTTGTTTGCTGTGGGCAATGAACTTAAATGATTTTCCTCTTTTAAAATGAATATTTTGAAACGCGTTTTTTGAAGCAAGCCTTTGGGATTGCTCATATTTTTGCCTCAAATTGTTTAATTCAGTTACGTCTCGTAAGTTACAGTATACTCTAAAAATTTTACCATTATGGTCATAGGCCGGGATTCCGGTGCTTAAAATATGTCTACCCATAGACGTTTTTATAATTACTGTTTCTTCTTTACCTGTCTCAAATACTTTTAAGGCTGCGCTAGCGTCGTAAAGCCCCTCACTTATTAAGTCCTGAACTGGTCGACCAAGTGCTTCTGATTTCTTTATTCCCATAATCCTCTCAAACGCTGGATTTACCAAAAGAAGCCGGCCATCACAATCAGCTATACTCATAGCATCGAAGGAGTTTTCAACCATACCCCAAGAGTTCCGGTTGAGTTCCTCCAATTCAGTTAGTCTGTTGCTCAAATGCTGAAGCTTATCCAGCATTTCTACGCTATTTTGTCTGCCTGCCATTACTTTACCTCCCTTCTATACTTGAGAAGCTTGTTTCTAACGAGTAAAGCAGCTGCAAACACAGCTAACCAGCTTTTCTTTTTCAGTCAATTCAGTCAATTTTCTTTAATCTTATTATAAAAACAGGACCGTTGACAAATCTTCAACAGCCATAAGGATTACAGGACAAAGTTCGCTAAATCCGATGGTTGGTGTTTAATAAGTGTCTTATTACCATTTCTAGTATGACAGGGCTTCTTTGGCGTTCTTTATAAAGCAACTACCCTTCAATTTGAAACTTCGGATTGAATCTGATAATTCAAAAAACTTCGAATAATTAACTGGTATCTGGGACACTCTCTAGTCGCATTTCACCCAGTAACCTGATAACATCCGTCTTAGCATTACCTAAATTATAACCGTATCGTTATCAGAACCAACGGATATCCTAAAATCCAGACGAAGACCGATCTAGGATTTTCCGTAAAATACATGTGTTTCATTATATCATAAGAACCAAAAAAATGCTATAGTCCAACCCTATGACCAGATTATTATTCTGCTAAAATATATAACGCCAAGAGGAACAGGGTTAGCGATGCTGAGATATTATTTTCCCTTGACATAAAATACTCACTGGTACATAATTTTCAATAATAATTTGAGCTTTAATTTGAAAGATCCGGATAAAAGGTTTGATTTACA
>JAQVOX010000092.1 GCA_028702435.1 Desulfotomaculaceae bacterium
TATCTAAACCGATAAATCCCCAAATAAACCAATACACTGCAACTAAGATAAATTCATAGTTACTTTTCTTTTCAGTATTCATTATTTATTCACACCCTTGTTTACACAATTTCATTCACTACCAATATTTCTTAAAGCTCTAAATTAATTATTTTTTATTTCAATCTTATAGCTCACTACGAACTTCCCACTTTTCCGGTTTTTATCCGCTCTATTTAGGCCAGTAACGTGCGCGCAATTCCTTTTTCAAAATTTTGCCGCTGGGGTTTTTGGGCAATTCATCTACAAATTCCATCGACTTCGGCACCTTGTAACCTGCCAGTTCTTTCTTGCAATAGGCAGTTATGCCTTCCGCCGTAGCCTTCTGTTGATCTTTTAATACAATAACGGCATGAACCGATTCGATCCACTTCTCATGCGGAACACCAATTACAGCGCATTCTTTAATGGCGGGGTGAGTGTAAAGGTACTCTTCGATTTCCCGCGGGTAAACGTTTTCTCCCCCGCTGATAATCATATCTTTTTTGCGGTCTCTAATGTAAATATAACCGTCTTCATCCACAGTAGCCAAGTCTCCCGTGTATAACCATCCTTCCTTTATCGTTTCTGCGGTTAATTCAGGCATGTTCCAATATCCCAGCATCATCTGCTCGCCTCGGGTAATAATTTCGCCAATTTCCCCGGGTTTAACATCTTCCCCATTATCATTGATAACTCTGGCTAGAGTATTAGCCGCAGGTATACCACATGAGGCCAATCTTTGGGTCAGCCGCTCCGGACCTTCCACATAATGGTCCTCAATGGGCAAAACAGTAATGGTCGGGCCGTTCTCGGTCAAGCCGTAACTTTGGAAAAAGACATTTCCCCACTTGGCTATAGCCTTTTTCAGCAAGACAACCGGCATGATAGAGGAGGCATAAAATATAATACGTAAGCTACTGGTATCATAACGTTCGATATTTGGATGGTTGAGCATATCAATAAGCATAGCCGGCACTACCTGCATAGTAGTAATCTTATACTTGGCTACAATCTGCAGTGCCTGTTCCGGGTTAAATCCCGTCGTGATAACTTGGGTGCATCCCCTGTAGAAATAAGACTGCGTAACGGCATGACCGCCGGTATGATACAGAGGCATCATATCCAGCGCACTATCATCTTTACGGAGTCCCTGCTCCAGAGCTAAAATATTAGTCACTTGGTATTGAGCGCGATGGGAACAAACAACACCACGGGGTAACCCCGTCGTCCCGCTGGTATAAATGATATACGCGGGGTCGTTTTCATCTATATCTACTTCGGGTTGCTGTTCAGTGGCCGCGGCCAGCATTTCCTCATAGCACATATCTCCGGGGCCGTCCAGGGCAATATAATAATTCACGCTATCTACATCTTTCTTTAATTCTTCTACTACATCAGCGTAAGAACTTTCATAAAACAAAACCCTGGCGCCGGAATCCTTTAAAAGGTAGGCCAATTCACCTGTTTTTAGGCGAAAATTTAATGGTACTAGGATAAAGCCTCCACGGTCTGCTGCTCCGTAGAGCTCAAAATACCGGATAGAATTTTTGGATAATATCGAAATCCTATCCCCTTTTACAAACTTCATGTCTTGCAAAGCATTAATTAAACGGTAAACTCGATTCCGAAATTTACTAAAAGTAACGCTTTCATCATCGCAAACATAAGCTAACTTCTCAGGAAACAACCGTGCATTCCTTTCCAGCATTTCACCCATAACTAGCACATTAATCACCCTTTCTTCGAACTATTTCTTTCCAGTTCAATAGTGCAAAAATTCCGGGCAAACAACAAAAAAATGCCCTTCATTTCGAAGGGCATTCTTGACCCAGTTAGCGCCTAACATGAGCACTTTTCCAAACCTTTGAAATTGTCAAACTCTTATAATAAATGTTAAAGTATAAACTGTTTCCTGTCAAGGGGTTATTTTATTAAATATTTTAAACAACGTCGGACGTTAAACCAATCTGATGCTGAGTAGCTTGTCACCATAATATACCTAAAGGTTTATGGGTTTTTCGCAGAAATATAGACTGAATTTGGATGGATTATATTAGTTTCGTGCCAATGATACGTTAAACATACCCAGAGTGGCTTCCGTCTAAGACATCAGCCACTCTAGATCACAAACCATTTCAATTACTCGAACTACAATTTCTAACAAGAATCATGATGCAATTTACTAACCCCGGATGCTATCAGTTAATTTCCTGTCTATCTCCATTGTCACGGGATTGATCACCACGCCATAATCTTCTTTAGCTTTTTCTACGGAGACAACACCGTTTCTTACGTCAAGCAGGACAAGCTCCTCCGATCTCTCGTAGGGATTTCCGAACCCACCCCCGCCACTAGAATACTGCTCAACAATATCCCCGGTGCTCAGGTGGTATAAGGATTCGGAATCAATCGGAATAATCTCCCCGTTAGCCTTAACTATACGCAAGTTATGTTTGATGCCCGGTTTCCCGCCTTCCAAACCGAAGGCAACGGTTTCATCTCTATTCCCGCTGCCAAAAACAGCGCAAGGAATATTGGGAGCATCTATCCGCCAGCGGTAGATAACACCTAATCCACCCCGCCACTTGCCGGCCCCAGCGCTATCGCACCATAATTCGTAATCTAAAACGAAATAGGGGTCAACCATTTGATGTATTTCCGGATCGGGCGCGCGCGAACCGCCGACATTAACTACCACCCCAATGTGATCCCAGCCGTCATAACCTTCGGTGGCGCCTCCACCGCCCTTGCCTAACCAGTGAATATCCGCAAATGACCTGCCGGTCCGGGGGTTAAATCCCATGGTAGCCGGGTTGCACCACCTGGCCCAACCAGCCTGGACAGTGTGCGGGGCCGCCGGCGCCAGGGCCAGCCATATTATCTCCATAAGGACAGACCCGGTTGTTATGGTGCAGCAGGTAGTTGGAGCAGGATGTCTGGCATTTACCACCGATCCTTCGGGAGCAATAATTTTTACCGGGCGCATGGCGCCCTCATTAAAGCGCACATGAGGCTCAACAACTATGATCAGGGCCAGATAACAAGCAGAGTGAGTATTGGCTATGCTACTGTTAACATAACCTGCAACCTGTGGGTCACTCTTTGATAAATCAATGATGACTTCCTCTCCCTTTACTTCCACGTCGGCAGCGACTTTGATCAATTTATCTTTGTTTACCCCGTCATGGTCCATAAAGCGTTCGGCATAATACTTGCCATCAGCAAGTTCCCCAATCTTTGTCCGTAATTGTCTTTCGGAAGCGTCAAAAATTTCTTCAATAGCTTGATAGATAACGTCAATGCCGTATTTCTGCATCAAGCTCTGCAAGTTTCTATCCGCGATTGTACAAGCCCCGACCTGACATGAGAAGTCACCCTCTACCAGCTCGCGAAGGAATATATTACTCATTATAAGGTTCCAAACATCCTTCTGGTATTCTCCTTTATGATAAAGGCGGCTTGGTGGAATACATAAGCACTCCTCATAAATCGTCGTTGAGTTGGGGTTATAGCCGCATACACCGCCGCCCCCGATATCCGCCTGGTGCCCCTTGGTAATCGCCCAGAACTGCAATTCTCCATTGTAGAAAATAGGCCTGGCAATATTGACATCCGGCGGGTGGGTGTTTCCTTTAAAGGGATCGTTTAATACATACACATCACCTTCATTAATGTCACCTTTAAAGTGATCCGCCATGGATTTAATGGCAAAATGCAATCCGACCATGAGAATAGGAATATATGCTGTTTGCGCTACCAGTCGGCCGTGTCTATCAAAAATTGCAGTTACAAAATCCTGTGCTTCGCTGAAAATGGGTGACCTTGAAGTGCGAAGCATGGTTTCACCCATTTCCTTTGTAATGGCTTCAAGTCGGTTTCCTATGACAGCCACCAAAATAGGATCAACCTTTATCTCATTATTCATCTCGAACCCTCCTTGTTTACTAATATGACCGAATTACATAGTCTTCGGGCTAAGCACATAGTTGTCGTATTCATCGCAAACAAGCTTAAACTCCGGAGTGACAATAATGGCAGTGGTTGGTTGTTCCACAATAGCCGGGGCCTTCAAGCTTGTTTCCGTTGCCCATCAATAAGCCTTCAAAATCGGAGAAAGCACGTAGTTGTCGTATTCATCGCAGACAAGCTTAAACTCCGGAGTAACAATAATGGTAGTGGTTGGTTGTTCCACAATAGCCGGGCCTTCAAGCTTGTTTCCGTTGCCCATCAATAAACCGTCATAAACCGGGGTTTCTACAAATTCTCCGTTAAAATAAGCTTTTCTCTTTCCTTTTAGGGCATAAGAAGGATCTGTTCCCTTAAAGGAACCTTTACCAAAGGACGGTTTATCGGTAACCCCTATCACAGTTACGCGCAAATTCATAAAATCTATAGAAGAACTGGGCATTGAGTACCCGAAAAGGGTATCATGACGTTTGTGGAAAATGTCTTCCAATCCATCAATGACATCTTCAATGGATCTATCTTCCCAGTGTACCGTAATGTCGTTTAATTGTCCCAGGTAGCGCATGTCCGCACCATATCTAACATGAACCCGATCCTTGGAGACACCTTCATCAGCCAGTGTTTTGATTGCTTCCGAATACATTTCATTGTACAGGCCCGCTAAGCGGTCCAGGTCTTGCCGGCCACCTGCACTCGTATGTTTTCTCACCGGCTCATTATAGGTGCGTACAAAATCATGCTTGAGATCCGAAATCAACATACCTGCCGCACAGAAAACCGATGATTCTCTCGGTACAATGATCAGAGACACGCCCAGTTCGGTAGCTATGGCCGCCGCGTGAATCGGGCCCGCTCCACCAGCTACCACCATGGCAAATTCACGGGGGTCATAACCGCGTCTGACGGAAACCTCACGAACGCCGGCAGCCATATTGGCATTAACTATTTGATAAATACCGGCCGCTGTCTCCAACGCGCTTAGGCCCAATTTTTTACCCATTTCTTCAAATGCGCTATACGTTTTTTCGTAATCAAGCTTTATATTACCACCATGGAAGAAATCAGGATCCAGATACCCCAACATCAGATTAGAATCTGTTACTGCGGGTTGCTGGCCGCCCCTTCCGTAGCAGATCGGACCAGGATCGGAGCTGGCGCTTTTAGGTCCCACGCGCAGTATTCCACCCGCGTCGATCCAGGCTATACTGCCGCCCCCTGCCCCAATGGTATGAATAGCCGTCATTGGCGATGCAAGCCTATTACCTGCGACACTGCCTTCTACTGTAAATCCTGGTTTGCCATCCTTGATCAGACAAATATCAAAACTGGTACCGCCCATATCCACCGTAATAATATCCTTTACACCCTGGGATTCGCTGTAGAAAACACCCGCCGCCGGTCCTGAGGCCGGACCTGACAAAAGTGTATTAGAAGCATAACGCATGGCCAAATCAGGGGACATGACACCACCATTGGATTGCATAATCAACAGCGTGCCCTTAAAATTTTCACTCTTCAGGCGAACTTGTAATTTCTCCAGATACCTGGCCAAAATAGGTCCAACATAAGCATTAAGCGCCGTTGTGCTGTGTCTTTCATAAGCCCGGACCTGGGGCAGCACTTCCGAGGAAATGGAAATATATATTCCGGGCAGTTCCTCCTGCAAAATATCTCTTATTGCACGTTCGTGCTCGGGATTGAAGAAGGAAAACAAAGTGCTTACAGCCACAGCTTCAACGCCCTCGCTTTTGAATAATTCCGCAGCTTTTAACACATCATCCCGATTTAAGGGGGTTACCACCTTACCCTCGCAATCAAGCCGTTCCTCTACGGTTGCCGTCAGGTAACGCGGCACCAGCGGCGGCGGCGGGCTTTGTTTGCAATCGTACATTTCTTCCCGCACTCCCCGGCGCATGCCCAAAACATCTCGAAAACCTTTTGTGGTAACAAACCCCGTCTTGGCCCCTTCACCGGTGATCGTAGCATTAGTTGTAATTGTGGTGCCGTGAACAATTAACTTAACCTGTCCCATAAATTCCGGCAAGCTTATTCCTTTATCCTCGGCCATCTGATTCAGTCCATTAAAGGTGCCCTCACTGGGATCCGACGGAGTAGTCAAATTCTTATAAACCGTGCTTTCACCCGCATCGTTAATCAATAAAAAATCTGTAAAGGTTCCCCCAACATCAATACCTATGCTGTACATTCACTGTCACCCCTTATCTATGATTGTGGTTTTTTGTAAATTATTGCTTTACAAGGCTCGTTTTCAGGGTTCCGCTATTTTAGAATTAGTCAATCCATCAATAAGATCAAGCGCGACATTTTGTGCCCGTTAATGAACTTTTTTATGATCCCATGTCAAGATGACCACTGTTTACCGACAGAGACCGACCTGGACCCATTGGGCTAAAGGTTCTAATGGGAGGAAGCAGGTACTTCTTCCAGGTTTCATACCAAGCAATATCAATCTCAATGAAGTACTCCAAAGGGATCACGGGCTGGTCATATTTGCCGAGTAGCGAATTGGGTTCGATAACCCAGCTAGAACTTCGCGGTGTTACTCCATGAGACATCAGGTATTCCCAGCACTCCTTCATTGACTTTACCGCGTCCTCCCATTTTTCAAAGCCCCAGGGCCGGGCCATTTCGCACCCGCTAACAAACGTAGGAGCAACGCAGCCTTCTCCAAAGATATCCACTGAATCACAAACACGTTTTATCCACTCATCCCGGCCAACAAACTTTGCTTTACCCGGGCAGTAAATATTAAACTTCTCCTTATCCCAAACTTCGATATTCGAGTGATGCGCATCCACCCCAGCTTCTTTTAAAATACGGCAGTCTTCTTTAGGGAGCGCGGTGGTCTGGAGGTGAATCGTCGGTTTGAACCCGATTTTTTCCCTTATGGCTCTAACGTACTCGGCGTAGAAGTGGACATTTTCTTTCTGATTAACGTTTTTAGTAATGGCGCCGCCGGTTAAAAGGATCATATGGTTTTCCGGTTCCCGTTCTTTATTGAAAATGGTATCCAGTACGGTTACCACATCGTCAATTTTCTTGTGGACCATAAACGGTCGACCGGTCTTTGTTTGTTTGCGGGCATTGGTGTTGATATCACAGAATATACATTCTTCTTTTGTTCCCCAGTACTGACAGCTTCTCAAAATCGTACAGAAAGTTTGATACCCCCAACAAATCGCAGCGGCAACATCCGAGTAAGGAGTCCCATCAGGTAAACTGTACTGATAGTAAGGGGGTTTGCTTCTTAACTCGAGATCGCCGAGGTAGTTGTTCTCCCAGAGAATCTGTAATTTCCCGTCAACCAGATCAATTTTATAAGGGGTTTTTTCCGGCTTCTCGAGACAAGTTTTGCTGATCGTGGGTCGGAGGTTATAAGGTCCTCCTTTGAATTTGAATTCTTCGGGGGCCTTTAAAAACTCCTGTCGCTTCATCTCCTCCACATCGATTTGATCATAGGAGAAAAGATAATAAGACTTAGTGGTAAACTTAGCGCATTCTTCTAAAGCTGGCTTCAAGCCACTGCATTGCCTGATATGTGT
>JAQVOX010000093.1 GCA_028702435.1 Desulfotomaculaceae bacterium
CAAAGGCCGCCGGTAATAGATCTGCAACAGTCAAAAGGTGATATTCACCCCGTCCGTTTACCATATAAACTTTCATCGCCGGGTTGAATTCTGCCAGTACCTGACGGCAGGCGCCGCAGGGTGAGCAGTAATCATCTGTATCAGCAATAACGGCGAGCGCCTCAAAGCTGCGCTCGCCGTTAGAAACAGCTTTAAAAAGGGCAACCCGCTCAGCGCAACAAGACAGGCCATACGAAGCGTTTTCAACATTGCAACCGGTGTAGTAACGGCCTTCCGTGGTCAAAATTGCAGCACCTACCTGGAAGCATGAATAAGGCGCATACGCCCTGCTACGGGCCGCGCTAGCGGCTTTAATTAATTTTTCAATCGGAAAACCCATATTATTGGCCACCACCTAAGCATGTTCTCATTTTTCAAATCTTTAAAATTCAAATCCACGTTGTTTGGAATTGCTATAGTGCCACATCTTGCCCCCAATCGAGTTTACCACCCTACCAGGCGAGGATAAAACACCACAAAAGCTACCGCGATTGAATTCAGGGCGGCCACCAACACTGCTCCTGCCGCCACATCTTTAGCAATGCGGGCCAGGGGATGCTCAGTCTGCACATTAAGATCAACCACTGTCTCAATGGCAGTATTAAACATTTCCGCCATAACTACCAGTGTTATGGCAAAAAACAATAACAACAGGTCATGAGCACTGATCCGAAGATACAGCGCTAAACTCAGCACTAATAAGACAGCGATAAAGTGTACCCGCATATTGCGCTGGGTTCGTAAGCAATAACCCACCCCTGTTGCAGCATAACAAAAACTTTTCAAAAATTTGAGCAGTTCCACTGAGAACCTCCCTATAAGCAATGGGCATTGATTCTCTATCCGGTCTCTTATGATGATAGCTATCTGGACAACTCTAACCTCGCTAGCAGTTCTTCTTCATGGTTGCGCATGATCCGGCGTTCATCTTCCGTCTGGTGATCATAGCCAATCAGGTGCAAAACACCATGTATGGTCAGGTAAGCAACTTCACGGCGGAAGCTGTGCCCGTACTCCTCAGCTTGCCGCCTGGCTGCCTGCAATGAAATAACCACATCACCCAGCATTGCTTCGCCCCCCTGGAGTGGCTCCCCTTCCAGCATGGCAAAAGATAAAACATCAGTCGGACTGTCTATACCGCGGTATTGTAAGTTCAAGTCTCTAATATAGTTATCGTTAACAAATACCAGGCTTATTTCGGCTTCGTCTTCATACCCTCTGCCCTTTATAGCCTCCTGCACCACCAGGACCAGAAAATCAGCCAGGTTATTGTCCAGCGCTACCTCTTCCTGCAGATTGCTTACGAAAACCTGCACGCCTCTTTCTCCTTTCTATTTCTTGGGAAAAATCCGGGTATTCTACCCGAGAGTGGAATACCCCAGACAATACCCGGACAAATGCGTTAGCAATACTATCGAGATCTTTAAAGGTCAAATCACATTCTTCAAGCTGGCCGTCGTTTAGCTTGTCTTTGATGAACTTTCTCACCAAGCCTTCCGCCCGGGCTGCAGTACGGTTCTGAAGCGAGCGGACAGCCGCTTCCACTGAGTCAGCAAGCATTACAATAGCTGCCTCCTTGGTTTGTGGCTTGGGGCCTTCGTAACGAAATTCTTCATCGGTAACGCTTTCACTATGGTCGCTTTCCTTCGCTTTATGATAGAAATAACCCACTAGACTTGTGCCATGATGCTGCTCAATGATGTCGATAATACCCTGGGGCAGTTTGTACTCCTTAGCTATTTCCACTCCGTCTTTTACATGAGAGGTAATGATCAGGGTACTTAAGGATGGTCCAATTTTATCATGAGGATTTTCAGCTGTCATCTGGTTTTCTATAAAGAAATAGGGCCTTTTAAGCTTACCGATATCATGGTAATAAGCACCTACCCGAACTAAGAGTGAGTCACCGCCCACAGCTTCAGCGGCCGATTCAGCTAAGTTTCCCACAACAATGCTGTGGTGATAAGTCCCAGGCGCCTCAGTTAATAGCCTTTTCAACAAAATATTGTTCGGGTGAGATAACTCCAATAACTTTACCGGTGAGGTAAGACGGAAGGTACTTTCTAGAAAAGGCAAGGCACCGTTGGTAAGTATTGAGGAAAGAATACCGCTGGCCGACCCTAAGGCCAGGCTGGATGAGATTAAAAGGCCGAATGGTTTTTCGTTAATAAGCCCCACCGCAAATATGGCCACTATATTTGCCACGCTCGTGTAAATACCGGCACGTACCATGTCTCCTGGCTGGCTTAACTTAGATACACTGTAAACTCCTGTAATACCACCAATCAACCCAACCAACCCGAACTGCAACTGATTTCCGGTCATTACCCCGAGCATCAGGCTCATTACCGCCACAATCAGAACAGCCAGCCGTGAGTCCAAAAGAATGGCGGTTAACATCCCGGCCGCACCCATTGGCACCATATAACCGAACTGTGCGCTAAAGTCAGGCCAGCGGCTAACATTAATTGCAATAATAATTTTTCCTACCCCAAGGACCACCAGCACAATGATTCCTAGCAAGTAAAGGTGACCGGCATTTTCATAGATTTCCCGGTTCTGCTGATAAAGATATAAGAGCACAACTACCATGAATAGAACCACCAATAATAATGTGCCCAGGACAGATGTAAAAACCAGTTTGGAGCCGATAAGACCCAGCGCCTGCAGTTTAGCCAGGTGCTCCTCGGTCAATATCTCACCCTCTCCAATAATCTTTTCCCCCTCTTTTACTGAAGCTATGACTGTAGGAACAGCGGCGCTCGCATCTTCCTGCTGTTGTCTGGTTTTCTCATAGTCGACAAAGCTATTTGGTCGAATGTAGTAATCAATAGCGCCCTTAGCAAAGTTTTCGTAAGGTTTGGAAAGACGCATCCCGGTAATCTGATCTTTGATAGATTTTTTACTCTCCTCCAGCTTGTCCAGAGTAATCCCGTCGCCTTCCTCCATGGCCCTGGAAATCATGTTATTTATCTCAGTTTCGACCGACCCCGTATCCTTTCCATCACCCTGGGCCAGGTCGCTAAGATCTGCGTCAAACATGGTAAAAGGAATGTAAGAACGCAACCTATTTATTTTTTCTGAAACATCCACTGTAGTATCTTCCTGTACCTCACAAAGATTCTGAGTTAAAACGGAAATATCTTCTTGAACAGCTATACTAACTTGACGATCCTTCGTATATATTTTGCCAACCTTTTCTGCAGCAAGCCGTCGCTGAACCTCTGTCTGATATTTATCCTCAAAAACGGTACTTTTTTCAGCTTTAAAAGTTTTAGGGGACACCTGGCCAATGGTTAGATTGGCCTTTTCGTTAACAAAATCAAAGGAGATAACCAAAGTAATCAAAAATAAAAACAAAATCGCCGCACTGCCCCGGCGCACCCTGCGCTGCTTTGACGACGTGGACAGGACGGCTGCAATTTTATCTTTAGCCTTATTTATTGCGAGCACAACATCACCCCTCTTTGGCCACTGCATTGTTACGCGTTCTCATAAGCCCTGACGATCTTCTCGACCAATGGGTGACGTACAATGTCCGCTCCGGTTAATACCTGGATACCCAGGCCTTCTATTCCTTTTAAAACTTCAATCGCATCAACCAGGCCGGATACCTGACCTCTCGGTAAGTCAATCTGGGTAATATCTCCAGTAATTACCGCCTTCGACCCAAAGCCCAGGCGAGTTAAAAACATCTTCATCTGCTCCGGAGTGGTATTTTGAGCCTCATCTAGGATAATAAACGAGTCCTCCAGGGTTCTACCCCGCATGTAAGCCAGAGGTGCAATTTCAATCACATGCCGCTCCAGGTATTTTTGTGTGTTCTCCACACCCAGAATGTCATATAGGCTATCGTAAAATGGCCGCAGGTAAGGGTCAACCTTGTCCTGCAAGTCACCAGGTAAAAAACCTAGTTTCTCACCAGCTTCCACTGCCGGCCTGGTTAAAACAATGCGGCCGACCTCTTTATTGCGCAAAGCTTTGACCGCCATTACTACCGCCAGATAAGTTTTACCGGTACCGGCTGGGCCAACTGCAAAAATAATACCGTGATTTTTAATAGCTTCAATGTATTTTTGTTGGCCAACTGTCTTCGGCTTAATCAGTTTACCGCGGCCTGTTAACATGGTTACATCCCTTGCTAGGCTTGCCAGAGCGTTTTTTTGGCCACTCTGAGCAGACCGAATGGCATAACCAACCTCATGGACAGTCAGGTGATTACCAGCGTGATAGAAGTTACTTAATTGAGAAAGAACATCCACTGCCTGCTCAACCATTGCCTGCTCTCCGGTTACCGTCAAATCATGCCCCCGGGCTACAATACGAACCTCCATCGCTTTTTCAATCTGAACCAGGTGCTCATCGTGCTTCCCAAATATCTCAGCCGCTGCGCCTATATCATCCATTTTAACCCTGGCTTCAAAGTTTTCAGCCAAAATCCGGCCTCCTTTAGGAGCTAATTAGTTTTTCCACACCAATATCCTCAATTGTTTCTATAATGCACTTTACCCTCACTATGCTTTCAGGGGAACTGGCTCCGGTCTCTTCCAGCCACCGTCCTTGAATAAAGGCGTCTTTCGGAACCTGATTCATTGTTGCCTTCAGAGCTGTTTCTTCAGCAGCCTGGCGGGCAGATTCCCGACTGCGCTCCTCGCGGTAACCAGCCAGTTCCAGGTAATTCACAGTTATTATTTCGACGGGTACATCAATATTCCTCCATTGGGGCAGTCTTTTAACAAAAGTCTCAACCTGATAATGCTCGAATGGAATATTTAGGTTTTTATTAAAGATTATCTCCTTTGATTTAAATTTAATACTGAAGCTCTTTTTAGATCTTCCAGTTAATCTCTCTCCTATCTCGAATATTCTAGCTTCACCGTAAGCCTCATACCAGACTCTGGCTCGGACAATACCCCTCGCATGGACATAGCGGGAAGGGCGGATAATTTTAGGGGCTTCCGTTGACTCTTGAGCTACACCTGGCTTTAGAGGCTCTTCCACAGGAGGTATTTCACCGGAAATCAATATCTGTCCAGGAATAACCGTAGTTTCTTCTGTCACTATAGGATGGCCGTTTATGACCAGTACCTCCTTAATTAAACCTGCTTTAGAAGCCACTATATGAGAGGGCCTGGGGTCCTCTTCCCCGGGCACAACCCGCTCAACCACCTCTATTGTAACTTTAGTTCCCTCGAAATGCACGCCTACCCATGCTACCAATGAAATATTTTCCATAATTTTAGCCTCTACTTCTACAGGTTCAATTTTCCACCTGAGCATCCCCCTAGAAAGGCCTGATTCGGCAGCTGCCTTTATCACTTCCTCCGCAGTAAGCTGCTCATTACCCCTGACTTCAATAAACCATACAAAAGATGAAAGAAAATAAAGGGTAACCAGAAAAAAAACTGCGCCAATAGTAAGTGCTTTTCTCTTTTTCAACCGGGAAATCACGAAGGGAAGGCCTTCTTTGGATTTTAGTTGATAACGACAGCCTGTCCGCCTGGCGATATGTCGCAGCGGCTTTACATCATGAAGCCTAACTTTTAATAAAACGGTATTTTCTTTTACCCTGAGGATATCCCAAAGGTAAATTCCCCTACTTGCGGCCATGTTAATAAATTTTTCAGGTGCTTTGCCAGTGACTAATATTGCTATATAACCAGTAAAATAGGACATTATTTTAAATAAAAACAAGGCTCCACCCCCTACTAGTCGAAACTCAAAGTGCGAATTAATCCTTCGATACACAACTCGTCAGACAATAAATTTCGCAGAATCAAGTTTTCGCCTCTAACTGCTACCTCTCCTTCACCGGTGCTGATCCGGACAATATCCGCAGTGTACTCAAGAATCCCGTGGTGGTTTTCAATTTGTAGCTGCATATTACCTACAATAATAATTTTTGGCAAGTCGAGTAGAACATCACCGGGTATTTCAAAAATTTCTGCAAACTGTTTTTTAAATTTTTTACTTAAATCCCACCAGGTCATAAAAAATCCCCTCCTTGCAAAATTTTATGCAAATGGGAAGGGATAAATTACTATTAATTGGTAGGGTGAAACATTTCAAATTTTTGAATAAAAAATGCCCGCATTAATAGCCGGGCATTTTATTTTATCTTCTAGGTTTTTATTAGCGGAATTTTCGCTTTCTAGCCGCTTCTGATTTCTTTTTCCTTTTAACACTAGGTTTTTCGTAATGTTCGTGTTTTCTCGCTTCGGCCAGTACGCCAGCTTTCTGGCATGACCGCTTGAAGCGCCGGAGGGCGCTGTCCAGTGTTTCGTTTTTACCAACTTTTACTTCTGCCACTATACTTTCCCTCCCTCCGCCAGAACCATAAAGCACACAATTTATCTATCAGGTGATCTTACTGTACGTAAAAATACTATATAATTATACAGCAGGGCCTTTTAGCAGTCAACCGGTGTTTAAAGCATATTTCGGGGTGCTTTGCGGCACTTCGCTATCCTGGAGGCCAGTTAAACGGTCTTCCTGCCAGAAGGTGATAGTGGACATGCATTACCAGTTGCTCTGCATCGCGGCCGCAGTTACTGATTATCCGAAATCCACGGTCAGCAAGACCCAAATCCCGAATCACACGGCCTGCCACCAGCTGCACCTGGCCCATTATAACAGCGTCTTCCTCCTGTAAATCAAAGAACGTGGGAACATGTTTTTTAGGAATCAATAGCAAATGTACGGGAGCCTCCGGCTTTAAGTCTTTAAAAACCATAACGTTTTCGTCTTCATAAACAATCTCCGCAGGTATCTCCTTATTAATAATTTTACAAAAAATGCAGTCCTGCACTTTTACACCTCCTCTCTGCAGGGGATAACCCATTGAATATGGTGATTAATTCAACAGCAAGAAAACAAATCCTGCTGTATCACCTGAAAATTATGACGTAAACCAATGACTTTACCTTCCAGGATAGTACCCCTTACTTTCTCGGCCCTAAACACTGCTATTTCCCCACAGAGCTCCTCATCTCCCGGAAAGACTGACCGGACATAATTGTCGGTAAAACCTTCGTAATAATTTTTTTCCCCTTCAAACAAGCGTTCAACCAAAACTTCCAGGTCCTGGCCAATAAGCGAGGCAGCAAATCCAGCTGCAAGTTTGTTACCTATTTCGATCAGCCTATGACTGCGCTCCTCCTTGACCGGCGGCTCGACCTGATCCACAAAATCTGCTGCCGGCGTGCCTTGGCGGGGTGAATATCTAAACACATGCAACCTACTAAAGGCAATTTTTTTTACAAACTGATAGGTATTATCAAAGTACTCACTTGTTTCACCAGGAAACCCAACCATAATATCAGTAGACAAGCCAAGTCCGGGGATATTTTCTCTCAGCACATTAATTAGGCGGCTATATTCCCATGTAGTATACTGCCCATCCTTTGCAGAACCTGATCATCACCACTCTGTAGCGGCACATGTAAGTGGCGGCAAA
>JAQVOX010000094.1 GCA_028702435.1 Desulfotomaculaceae bacterium
AAATCCGGACTGACTCTGCTCCCCGTGTTTTTGCAACTATGCGCAATCTTGTTATCAGTTTATTACGATTAAATGGTGTAAAATCCATTGCTTCAGGCTTGCGTAATCTCAGCTGGAATGCTGAACGAGCATTGGAGTTAATTGGTGCTTAATTGTTTGGCGTGACTTTGACGTGGTCCTGAGGTGATATTGCTTATTCCATATAGGATTTTGCGCTAAATTAGAGTCATTTTATTGCTTTAGAGCAACAAAATACGTCGTGTACCTTTGATGAAAAATACTGCCACGCTTCTTGATAACTACATCCATGAAAACAAGTTTTAACAAATTATGTAGTATTGAGAACTAAACCATTTTTCTTATAAAATCCGGCAATTTTTTATAAAGCCAGCTAGTAGTTGCTCTACCATCGCACAGAAAGGAATAGATTTTTCTCTGCTTGAATAAATCTAAAATACAAGAATTTAAGTCGTAAAAAAATTGTTTACTTAAATTGATTTAACCATTTGAATAAATGATGAGGGTATTATGGTATCTTTGTCCTGATATTGAAAAATGAATCCTTTTGAGTTTTAATACACTAATAAATAGTATGGAGGTGAAAATATTTTGGGATCAGCATAACATAATAATCCATTGTACCAGTACAATTCAATTCCACACTTTATCAAATAGCACATACCTTATTCGTCCTAAGGCGCAAGATGCATTGGGTTTTCAAAAGGGTATTTACAAAAATACCTGTTTTGTTAAGACACCGGTTATGCCGCTAGTATCATGATTTACGCAAGTCGGCTTAAATTCACGCTAAATATACTGAGAATGTTATTGTGGGCGTAAAATTGTTTGAAATTTCACTCAATTATACTTAAAAGAAAATACAGTTTTTGGAGGGTTGGATATGCCTATCACTGTAAGCCTGGTCCCAAGGGACCGCTTCTTTAAAACAAATATAGATATACCAGAAGGATGGAATTTTATTTTTTTAGAAAAATTTAATGAGGAAGATATTATTAAAGCCTGTCAGGGAGCCGATTTTTTGCTGGCTTTATCCGGTTTTTCACCAGCTCAAATTAGCGCCCACGTAATTAAAAACATCCCCTCCATTAGAATGATCCAAATGGACGGGGTAGGATATGATACGGTAGATGCGGATGCCGCCGCTAAACACCTTCTGCCGGTGGCAAATAATGCCGGGCAGAATGCCGGTTCGGTGGCGGAGCTTGTCATCGGTATAATAGTCTCATTACAGCGCCATGTTTTGGTGTCTGACCGTGAAATTAAGTCCGGTAACTATACTCAGTTGAGAGGACAACTTATTGGAACGGGATTGATGGAGATATGCGATGCTAAGCTGGGTCTCGTAGGTTTAGGGGCGATTGGTCGCAAGGTTGCCAAAGTGGCAGGTATGTTGGGAGCCAAACTTTACTATTATGATGTTTACCGGGCAGCAGAAAATATAGAGGTGGAATTGGGAGTACATTACAAGCCGCTGGATGAACTTCTTGCTGAAAGCGAAATCGTCAGCATGCATGTTCCTCTAACCGAACAAACTAGAGGAATGATGGGCCGCCGTGAGTTTAGCCTGATGCGTTCCGGTACCATTTTCATTAATACCGCACGGGGCGAAGTTGTAGATCAAGCAGCCCTGGCCGAATTTCTGGAGAACGGGCACTTAGGTGGTGCGGCTATTGATACCATGTCGCCGGAACCGCCACCGCCCAGTCACCCTTTGCTAAATCTCTCCCCAACAGCCCAGAAAAAGCTGCTGATTACCCCCCACCTAGCAGGTGTTACTATCGGGGCGTTTAGGCGCATGTTGCTCAACGCTCTTAATAACATGGCCGGCGTGGCAAAGGGAAAAGCACCCGAATATGTGGTTAACGGGGTAGCAGCGGCACGGTAATTTCAAAGTTGAAAGTATTCATGCTGTTCAGTTTAATGTTGGGTTTGAGAGGACTACCAAAACGTTGGACGATTTGCGTCGAAACCGTCGAAACAATCTGTATTATTGACATCGTGTAATTTAAAACTTATAATAATAGATAAAGTTAAGTTAATAAGTAATGCCTTCAGGGACGGGTGTAATTCCCTACCGGCGGTGTGGCGCGAAAATATGCTTAGCCCGCGAGCCCTTAAAGGGTTGATCCGGTGAGAAACCGGGGCCGACAGTAAAAGTCTGGATGGGAGAGGGTAGAGGTATGCCTTTTTAATAAGTTTTAAGAGGGCTATATCTAGTTTATGTTTCTCTAAACAACCCTGAGGTTTTGCCCGGGGTTTTTTTGATTTTCAATTCAGTTTGGTGGAGATTTGATGGACAAGCGTTATATGAAAATAGCCTTAGAGCTTGCTGCCCGGGCCCGCGGCCGCACCAGCCCCAACCCAATGGTAGGGGCAGTAGTGGTTAAGGACGACCGTGTGATTGGTCGGGGCTATCATGTCCGGGCGGGTAACCCTCATGCTGAGGTAATCGCCCTTAAAGAAGCAGGCAAGGATGCTGCCGGCGCAGCGCTTTATGTGACGCTGGAGCCCTGCTGCCACCACGGGCGTACCGGACCATGTACAGAAGCGATAATTGCCGCCGGTATTACAAAAGTAGTGATTGCCATGGCTGACCCAAACCCGCTGGTATCAGGCGGGGGAATCTGGCGGCTTCAAAAGGTCGGCCTGAAAGTGGTCCAGGGGGTCATGGAAGTAGAGGCCCTGGAGCTAAATGAGGTTTTTCTTAAGTATATTACCGCTGGGCGGCCGTTCGTAGTGGCCAAGGCAGCTATGAGCCTGGACGGGAAAATAGCTACCAGCACCGGGCAGTCAAAGTGGATTACCGGACCGGAGGCACGGTCCTGCGGGCACCAGCTGAGAGACTGGTACGATGCTATTTTGGTGGGCATTGGTACGGTCCTAGCCGACAACCCCTCTCTCACCACCCGCCTGCCCGCTGGGGGAGGCCGTGACCCGGTCCGGGTGGTCTTAGATAGCCAAGCCCGTACTCCCTTAAACGCAACCATGTTAACGCAGCGGTCTGCTGCTCCCACCCTGATCGCGACTACTGCAGGCGCTCCGGCAAAGCGGCTGGAGGCGTTGCGTCAGGTCGGCGCTCAGATACTAGTAGTAAATGATGGTGTAAGGGTTGATCTGGCAGAGTTGATGAAATTATTAGCGCAGCGGGAGATTACAAGCATCTTGATCGAAGGTGGGGCAGCAGTTCACGGTTCGGCGCTGGCTGCGAAAATAGTGGATAAGGCGGTATGGTTTATCGCCCCGAAAATCATCGGCGGGCGGGATGCGCCCGGCCCGGTAGGCGGAATGGGGGCTAGCGACTTGTCCGCGGCTGTGGGACTGGAGCGGGTAAAAGTTGACCTGCTGGGGCCCGACCTTTGCGTAGAGGGATATATGAGATATCGAGGTGGGTAACATGTTTACCGGTATTATAGAGGAGTTGGGAACGATTCGGAACATCAGGCGGGGGGCTGATTCTGCCCAGTTGGTCATCAGCGCGGAAAAAGTGTTGGAGGATGTGCAGGTTGGCGACAGTATCGCGATTAACGGGGTTTGCCTTACCGTTGTTCACTTTACCACGCGTGAATTCGCTGCGGATGTAATGGCGGAAACCCTGTCTAAGACCAACCTGGGAAAATTAACGCCGGGTGATCCCGTGAATCTTGAGCGGGCTTTGCGTCTTGGAGACAGGCTGGGCGGGCATCTGGTCAGCGGTCATATTGACGGAGCAGGCACGATCATCCGCATGGAACGGCACGATATTGCCACCCTTATTTCCATTCAAGCGCCCCGGGAGGTAATGCGGTATATCATTAACAAGGGATCGGTGGCTATTGATGGGATTAGTCTGACGGTTGTGGATTTTGAGGCCGAGCACTTCCGGGTGTCCCTCATCCCGCACACTGCTCACGCTACTACCCTGGGATTAAAAAAGGTGGGCGATACAGTGAACCTAGAAGGGGATGTGATTGGAAAATATATTGAAAGATTGGTAGTTTCTCCGGAAAATAACGGCAGCGGATCGAAAATAAGTTTAAGTTTTTTAGCCGAGCATGGTTTTGTATAGAAAAAAATACCATAAAGGGAGGAGCCGGACAATGAAATTTAACACGATTGAAGAAGCTATAGAAGATATTAAACAAGGTAAGATTGTCGTGGCGGTAGACGATGAGGATCGTGAAAACGAAGGGGATCTAATTATGGCTGCTGAAATGGCCACCCCGGAAGCAATAAATTTCATGATTAGCAATGGGCGGGGGCTAGTCTGCCTGCCTATCGACGGAAAACGCCTTGATGAACTTGATCTGCCGGCTATGGTAACCCATAACACTGACCCGCATGCAACTGCTTTTACAGTTTCTATTGACTCTAAAGAATGCACTACCGGCATTTCTGCCCATGAGCGGGCCATGACTGTCAGGGCGGTTTTGAATCCCCACACCAGACCGGCCGACTTGCGCCGCCCTGGTCATATTTTTCCGTTGCGCGCTAAGGAAGGCGGGATTTTAAGACGTGCCGGGCATACCGAGGCTGCTGTAGATCTGACCAAAATGGCAGGTCTTTACCCGGCCGGCGTTATTTGCGAGATTATTAAGGAAGACGGTTCTATGGCCAGGGTGCCCGAGTTAATGGAATTTGTGAAAACCCATGATTTAAAAATCATTACCATAGCCGACTTGATCCAGTACAGGCGGCGCACGGAGCGGTTGGTGCGCCGGATCGAATCAGCTCAATTGCCCACAAGATATGGCGATTTTACAGCTGTACCTTACGAGAGTGTGCTGGACGGCAAGGAGCATCTGGCGCTAGTAATGGGGGAACTGGATCAGGTGGAAGCGCCTCTGGTACGCGTGCACTCGGAATGCCTGACCGGAGACGTCTTTAGATCGACACGCTGTGACTGTGGTGACCAGTTGGCCAGGGCTATGGAAATGATTGCCGAGGAGGGTACCGGGGTTCTTCTGTATATGCGCCAGGAAGGGCGTGGTATTGGTCTTTTGAATAAAATGCGGGCTTACAATCTCCAGGATCAGGGCCAAGATACGGTGGAGGCTAATTTGGCGCTGGGGTTTCCAGCGGACTTGCGGGACTATGGCGTGGGGGCACAAATCCTGGCCGACCTGGGACTGAAAAAGCTCCGCCTCCTGACCAATAATCCCCGTAAAATAGCCGGATTGGAAGGCCACGGGTTGCAAGTTGTGAAGCGGGTGCCGGTTGAAATTAAGCCAGGTAAGAACAACCGCTTTTATTTGTCCACCAAACAGAGAAAGCTTGGCCATCTACTGCATGTAAGCGGTGGCGACCGTTAGTTTTTATTTAATTTTTTATCCTCAATCATAGTGTGTTTGCTGCATAAGGTATATTTTTAGTAAAGTCCACTGTAAAGGAGATTATTAAATGCCGAAGTTCTATGAAGGCCATCTATTAGGCCAGGGCCTCAAATTCGGGTTGGTCCTGGGCCGTTTTAACGAATTTATTACTAACCGGTTGCTGGGTGGCGCCCTGGATGCCCTTAACCGGCACGGGGTAGCGGAGCAGGACATTGAGGTTGCGTGGGTGCCCGGGGCGTTTGAAATACCGCTCGCAGCCAGTAAAATGGTTTCCATGAAAAAATATGACGCAGTTATTTGCCTGGGGGCGGTAATCCGCGGCGCAACACCCCATTTTGACTATATTGCCGCCGAAGTAGCCAAGGGTGTGGCTAAAGTGGGGCTGGACAGCGGTGTCCCTACTATTTTTGGGGTCATTACCGCTGAGACTATCGAGCAGGCTATTGAGCGGGCGGGTACTAAGGCCGGGAATAAAGGCTGGGACGCGGCAATGACTGCTTTAGAGATGGCCAATCTATTGAAAAGTATGAATGACTGAAAACGGTAAGAAAACACTTTGGACCCGGCTTTGTCAGCCGGGTCCGAGTATAAGGTAATGAACCACCTTATTTTTTAATTATACTGCACGATGGACCTTGCCGCTTCTTAGACACCTGGTGCACACCAGTATTCTTGTGGGTGTGCCATTTACGATTGCCTTGACCCGCTGCAGGTTAGGAGCCCAGGTCCTTTTAGTACGTATGTGTGAGTGGCTCATTCTCATGCCAACTGTAATCCCTTTGCCACAAACTGAGCACTTTCTAGCCATAATTTTACACACCTCCTTTGACCACTTATACATTCTACCAAAAAATATTTTCGACTGCAAGGCAGGTTCTTATAGGATTATTTTTTTAGAGGAGATTTAATGGGCAAGGACCTTTTAAAAAAACCAGTTCAATATATTAAGTCAGTTGGACCACGGCGGGCAGCAATTTTACAAAGAGCAGGGATATTTACCGTCAAAGATCTTTTGTACCATTTCCCCAGCCGTTATGAAGACCGCACCCGGGCAAAGCCGTCAGCAGTCTGTGTTCAAGGGGAAATTGCTGTGTTGCGGGGAACTGTCCTGGCTGTACAAGAGATCAAGTCGAGGCGCGGTCTGACTGTGACTAAAGTGGCGCTGAATGACGGGCTGGGCATATTTTATGCTATTTGGTATAATCAGCCGTTTATTAAGAAAAACCTTTTACCTGGTATGATAATAATAATAACCGGCAAAGTAGAGAAGAGGTATGGGGCTGTTCAGGTAACGGTGGAGGAATATGAGCGTGATGACGGTGGAGATATTTTAAGCGTGGG
Source organism: Desulfotomaculaceae bacterium (assembly GCA_028702435.1). Lineage (GTDB taxonomy): Bacteria > Bacillota > Desulfotomaculia > Desulfotomaculales > Pelotomaculaceae > MVQL01. The sequence goes on from JAQVOX010000094.1 coordinate 6,672, forward strand.
TCGCCTGGTTCCTGTTTACCCCTTAACCTGGCAGTTAAGGCAGCGCCTGTTACGTGCCATAGTTAAAGTTGCCCTGGAGGAATTAGACGGCCAAACCAGGGAGTTTTTACCTGTCAAATTGCTGAGAAAATTACACTTGCCCCATTTTGAATCAGCTCTGTCCGCTATCCATTTTCCCGATAACTATGAGAATGCTGAGCGGGCCAGGAAACGTTTTATTTTTGAAGAGCTGTTTCTCTTTCAATTAGCGTTAGCAGTGCGCTGGAGAGATCTCCGCAACCGGGAAAAAGTGTACAGGTATCTTCCGAAGGGTAAAATAACAGCAAAATTTATAGAGAATTTACCTTATCAATTAACTGCGGAGCAGATAAAAGTATGCAAAGAGATCTCACGTGATATGGAATCCTCTGTGCCTATGCACCGTCTACTCCAGGGTGATGTGGGTGCCGGGAAAACGGTGGTATCGATAATTGCATTGCTTAAAGCGGTAGAAAGCGGCTTGCAGGGGGCACTGATGGCCCCCACGGAAATTCTGGCTGAACAGCACTATTTGGGGATGAGGGAAGCCCTTGGCCGCATTGGGGTAGAGGTTTGTCTCTTAATCGGCGGCATCCGGAAAAAGGATAAAGGTGATTTGCTAGAGCGGGTTATTACCGGAAAGGTGAATATATTGGTGGGTACCCAGGCCTTGATCCAGGAAGGTGTGCATTTTCACAAGCTAGGGTTGGTAGTTGTGGACGAGCAGCACCGGTTTGGTGTACGGCAGCGTGCTAATCTCCAGTATAAAGGGAGTTGTC
>JAQVOX010000095.1 GCA_028702435.1 Desulfotomaculaceae bacterium
TTAAATCCTTCCACATCTTCACCATCGTAGAGCTTCATTTTTTTCATCAGGTCCATGCCCTGCTTTTTAGATTCCTTAAGCCGGGATAATACTGAGAAAATACTGGCCACTCGCAGTGAATGAGGAGCAATGTGAATATTGCGCAGGTCGCTTTGACCAATTAGTTTCTCGTAAATTTTGACCTCATCGCTAACCCTTAGGTTATAAGGCACTTTCATTACTATAATACGGGACTGTAAAGCCTCATTTTTCTTATTGCTGATAAAAGACTTATACTCATTTTCGTTTGTATGGGCAACGATCATTTCATCAGCATAAATTAAGGCAAAGCGGCCGGCCTTGAAGTTTCCTTCCTGGGAAAGGCTTAGGAGATTCCATAAAAACTTCTCATCACATTTCAACATCTCCTGAAATTCCATCATCCCTCTATTGGCTATGTTTAATTCCCCATCAAAACGATAAGCGCGCGGGTCCGATTCTGAGCCGAAGTCGGCTATTGTGGAAAAATCCAGGCTGCCGGTCAGATCGGCTATATCCTGAGACTTTGGATCGGAAGGGGTAAAGGTTCCTATACCTACCCGGTTATCTTCGGATAAGAATACCCTCTCTACCAGCACTTCTTCAATATTACCGCCATATTCTTTTTCTACCATCATCCGGCAGGACGGGCAAAGTTCTCCTTCGATATAAACATTGTACTCTTTTTGAAATTCTTCTCTTAATTCTTTTGGAATCAAATGCAAAGGTTCCTCATGCATCGGGCACCCCTTGATCCCAAAGACTGCTCCTTCTTCGGTACGAGAAAACCCTTCTAGGCCCCTTTTCAGCATAGTTACCAGAGTTGATTTGCCCCCGCTAACAGGTCCCATCAATAGTAAAATACGCTTGCGCACGTCAAGACGACGGGCAGCGGGGTGAAAATATTCCTCCACCAATTTTTCCAATGTTCTATCGAGCCCAAAAATTTCGTTTTCAAAAAAATTGTAATGATTTACACCATTTTTTTCTTCCATTCCGCTGACGTTGATCATCTGATAAATCCTGGAATGGGCAAGTTGAGATACACAGGGCCTTTCTTTAACTATTCCAAGGTAATCGTGGAATGTCCCTTTCCAGGCAAGCTGTTTTTCTAAGGAACGGTACTCTTCTAAACGCTTCATAAAATCCATTAAAAATTACTCCTTCCTTATAGTATCTGTGCCTTCCATCACCTTACCAGGTCGATTCCTAAGCTAGACGAATGTTACAGTATATGCAACGCTGGCAAAAAGAAGAATGAATGAAGTAAAGATGAAATGCATGAAAAATTAAGTTAATTCACTTAACCTTATACTAAGGTATTAAGTGACAATAAAAAAAGCCACAAGAATTTTGTGGCAATTAATCAGGTAATATTCAATTTACTAAAGGCTTCACCAGGAAATGGGTATTACTACTTTATCCAGTTCCGTGCCGTCTTTAGGGCTTCCCCAAAACACTTCAACTTTCCCACTGCCGGGTGATGCGGCTTGAAAATTCAGAGGAAGCGTAAACTCTCCCCGCCCCGGGGCGCCTTCTGAGGCTGTGGCAAACCCTTTAGCTATTTCTTTCCCCTGGGCATCTACAAGCCTGGCAGCAACCGTCGCCTCAAAAACTCTGGCAGTACCCCGAATCTCTAGAGGCGAAGCTATTTTTTGACCGGGATGGGGCGAAGTAACCCAGATCACCGGTTCATAAACTTTCGAAATATCTCTGGTGAAGGGCTGTTGATATAGGCCGACATGCCCCCACCAGTTCAGGGCCTGCTCGTCCACCTTACCTTCAACCATAAAGGACACCTTCTGAATACCCGGAATCTCTGTAATTGTATTAACAATGCTCTGGATTCCACAGACCTCCCCGGATGCTCCCACGTTTGCCAGCAGCACCTCCCGGGAAAAATCCACAGTAGCCAGGCCGTCCCGGATGGTGATGCCCCTGATTTTGGTCGCCGGCGGTAGCAGCCGTGATGCGCCTGGGGTGACCGGATCGGTGTTAATCAACTCTTCCAGCGCTGCTTTGACTACTTCCTTAGTGTAAGGTACCTGGTGTACTTCTCTGACCAGATAAGCGTCATCACTAGTCATTTTGAAATAATATACCGCCACACTAATTTCTTGACTGGGTGGCACAGTTTCACCGGTCTCATTTTGTGCCTGTGGTATATTAGGCTGATTTTCTAAAGGGGTTTGCTTATTATCAAAATCGGTACAGCCTGCGACCAGAGCTAACAATAATAAAAGTGCCAGAGAAAAAACAGTAACCTTGGTATTTCCCCTTAAGCCAAACTTCATTTCCTTATCCCCCTCTTTAAGCTAGCTTTTTGTGCTGAAAAATATCCGTATCGGCATCCGGTTCATCGGGTTATACCCTTGAAACCCAATCTATTAAGAATAGCCTGACAGGCCTGATCCTCTATCTCAGATTCCAGAGGTCTTAACTGATCATTACTACCGGCATTTTTCATCGCAAGGTTGATTAGATGGTCTGTTAGCCTTGCGTTCTTAGGCAACAGGGGACCATGCAGGTAAGAGCAAAAAACATTCCTGTAGCGGGCGCCTTCCAACCCATCCTGGCCATTGTTACCATTCCCGGAAAGTACCTGGCCCAACGGCTGGCAACTACCAAGGTAGGTGTAACCAGAATGGTTTTCAAAGCCTGCTAATTTCACCGGCAATCCGTCAATACTCACCTCAACGACTATATTCCCGACTAAACGCCTGCTTCCGGCCCGGGTAAAGAAATCCATAATGCCTAATCCAGGTATTTTTTCACCATTACTAGCCAGGTAATACTGCCCGAGCAGCTGGTACCCACCACAGATGGCTAGAATTACCAGATCATCTTCAATTGCTTCTTTTAACTCCTTTTTCCGTTTCATTAAATCTGCAGCAGTAAGATTTAGCTCACGATCCGACCCGCCCCCGAGGAAGAGAAAATTCTGTTCTTTTAAATTAACTTGATCATTAAGACTTATTTCCTGTACCGACACTGAGATGCCCCGCCACTGGCATCGTTTTATAAAAGCGATAATATTTCCGCTGTCACCATACAGGTTCAGCAAGTCAGGATACATGTGGCAGATACGGATCACTGAAGGTCCTCCTTCGCAGTTAACTGCTTAAGAATTTTATGAACCGGCCGCAGCGCGGTGTAAGTGGAAAAAAGATAAGCGCTGCCGGCATGCCCGGCCAGTACATTTTTAATAGCGGACCTGATATCCTTGCTCACGGATATCCGATCAACAGGAACACCAGCGTATTTTAAGCGTAGTGCCATTTCCTCACCCCTCTGTCCGGAACAAATAAGACATTGGTAAGGTCGATGATCGGCTCCTAGAGATTCAAAATCAACGTCCCACAGCCAGGAAATGTCACGACCGTCAGCCTCACTATCATTTATGATAATAAATACATTTTTTATCCCCTCTGCGGCACATAAGGTAGCAATTCCTTGATTAAATCCGGTCGGATTTTTTACTAGACATAAATAAACCGGCTTCCCCAGGTGGGTAAATAATTCCATGCGCCCGGTGACTGACTGGTGCCGGCCAAGGCTGGACAGGATACTCTGAGTATTGATACCCAGATGCAGACCAGTTAAAAAAGCCGCCAGGGCGTTGTAAATATTATACACACCTTGAGTCGGAATGACTAGCTCAACCGCTTGCTGCTCATAAAAAATGCGGCACCTAGTACCGCCTGGTACAACATTCAGCTCTACCGCCTCCAGCTGGGGGCTGGGCCTTGTAAAACCGCAGCCGGGGCAGTGATAATCTCCCAACTGTCCGTAATGGAAATAATCATAGGTAAGCGCTGTTCCGCAAATAGGGCAAAACTTTGACTCCCTGGTTTGAGAGCTGGCACTGGTAGAACTCTCCTGTCTTCCCAGCCCGAAAAATAATGACCGGAGACCTGTGGTGATTGGAAACTGTGCCACCAGGGGATCATCGGCGTTTAAGATCAGGGTGGTTTTCTTACATATCTTAATCGCGTCCCGAATAACCCCGACAACTTTGTCCAGTTCCCAATAACGATCTAGTTGATCACGAAAAAAGTTGGTCAGGACTATGACCACGGGCGTAACTTCGGCCAGTACCAATGGCATTGATGCTTCGTCCACCTCAAGAACGGCATAGTCACAATCAATACTTCCCCATAAGGCCGCGCTCATGACAAAACTAGTGGTAACACCGGCGATCATATTAGCCCCTTCCCTGTTTGCAACAATACTATATCCAGCATCCATAAGAATTTCTGCGACCATGTTGCCGGTAGTGGTCTTGCCGTTGGTTCCGCTAATGACTATTATCCCTTTGCGTACCTTTTTTGCCAGATCGTGTAAAGTACCGGAATAGAGCCTGCGGGCAGCCTTACCAGGTAAGGAAGAGCCTTGATAACCACGGAACCGGCTAAGCCAGTAAGCTACTTTTCCGGCGGCAATGGCAGTAGAAAGCTTTAAATTCAATATTAAAACTCCTTTTAATTGTATACGCAAAGACGTATTGAAACGCCCTTACAAGCAGGTTGCTTTGCTGTAGAAGGCTACCCCGCTAGAATCCTTTTTGGTTAACTTATTACAGGCCAAAAGGTAATCCACGTGTGCAAAAACTTCAGAAATAGCCAAGTAAATTTCAAATCCATTAATATTTGGGTATAGAACGCGCGTTAACTGGTAAACGTTAAGGCTAGTACCGTCAAGCAAGGAAGTTATAAGCACCAGCCGCTCCCCGTGGTGTTTTTTTGCCCTTAACACCGCAACCGGGCTATGATTAATATTTTCCCCGTGACCAGGCAGGATTAGACGCACACCAATTTCATTCATAACCGCTAACCCATCCAGATACTGTCTGAGTACTGGTTGCCTTTTGCTAAAATCTTTGAGCTCCGGTTCCATATTTGGATTTGGAGTAATGTGCTTCAGTATAAAGTCGCCTGCCAGGAAATTCTCCCCGGACTGATCATTAAGACATATATGGCCGTCGGAATGACCGGGCATATGGATTGCCAGCAGTGACCCGCCGTCAAATTCTAAAACCTCGCCACCCTGCAGCAGCTTTATGCCTTCAGATGGCAATACCGGTCTTTTGACGGTATCAACATCTGCTAATATTTCCTTTAAAACCTCTGTGGGCAGGCCGGCCTCCCGGAAGAATGAAAGCCGCTCTTGATAAAAATCATAATCCATGGTAAGTTTGCGAAATTCATACTGGTGAACGTAAATCTGGGCTCCGGCAATCTCACCCAACCAACCGGCGAGCCCGCTGTGATCAGAGTGACTGTGGGTAAGTACGACTCGTGAAATATCCGACAAAGAAATATCTAGGGAAGCTAACCCGCACATCAGCGCATTTCGTGCTTCTACTGTATCAGGGCCTGGATCAACCAGGGTATAAGGCCTGTTTTTGATTAGGTAGGAGTTGACCGGCCCCACGGGATAAGGTGTGGGAACAGGTATTTTATGTATATGCAGCATAATCATTCCCGGCATGGCAAGTGAACACGCGCACTGCTAACATTTTATGCCACTTCTTTCATTACATTCTTATATCATATATATATTATAGCAAAAAGACTAAGAAAAGTTTTATCAAATAAATCTTAACCTAAAGGTGATGATCAAATAGCCTGGTTATCAATATATTGAAAACCAGGCCTCCAATAGATCAAAATTAGAATGGTTCTGTATTATTCCTCATGCGGATCAATTCTCTCAGTTGGAGCGCTGTCGTCGTCAACTCCACTGAAGTCCTTGTAAAATATCCCGTCTGCTCCTACCCTATAGGAAATATTATCGACATCCTCTGTCCCATTCCGGTCTTGATCAGGATGGGTTATTGAATACCCGTAATAAGCCCCCCCTCGGGACCACTCATCTGTCGTTTCACTATAATTGGCTACCTCCCGCCACGCGTCTTCGCCATCGTACCCAACTGCCTCAGGATCATCGGTAAAGGTTCTGGCAAAGGGCTTACCCAGCACTTCCTCTTCAACAGGACGCTCGTTCTGGTCGGGAATTTCCTCCTCTACTGCTTTACAGTCCAAACACAACGTGGTGTAAGGAATGACTTCAAGCCTGCCCGGGTCGATATTTTTGCCACAATGCTCACAGGTACCGTAAGTCCCTGTATTAATTTTTTCAAGGGCCTCATCAACAGCTTCCAGCGTTATTATAGCGCTTTCCCGCAAAGAAAAATCCTTACTGCGTTCAAAAACTTCGGAGCCAATGTCGGCCGGGTGATTGTCATAAGTCGATAGTTCACTGATCGATTCTTTTAGTGAATCCCCAAGCCCCTGCCCGTCAATAAATTCGATCCGTTCAGTCAGTTGTTTTTTTAATGTCGTAAGTTTCTTTTTAAATTTTAATTTTTGTTTTTCCTCCACTACTATCCCCCCTGCCAGTTATGTTCACATTTTCAATTGAACCATCCTTACTATTTCAGCAATAAAATTGCCGATTAAGGGTAAGTTAAGCATAACCACAATCCGCATAAAATATATAACCACTGCCCCCAGAATAGTAAAACCAACCGCTATCCCGAACCCTTTTGCCAATCCTGCAATAAAATTAATGTACATTAAGCGCCAAGGGTTGTCCAACAACTTAACATACTCGGCTAGTTTCATTTTTTCTATTTTTATGGCCAGATCAGTTATTTTTCTTTGCAGGACATGTAGCGTTTGGCTATCGATGTTGTCCACAGGTAGCCCCCCTCTGCTAATACATGTTTTTTTATATGAAATTATTGTTCCCCACCAGCCTAAAAAATAGAAAAGAAGCGGCTATTATTTCCGCCTCTTTTCCCTTAGCTTAACAGATTTCAAGTTCCCTGGTGCTTTTGCCAACTACGCCATTCTGAGACTCTCTTAGTCAAAAATTAAATAAACGGTTGTTTACAAAAACAAATCCTATCATGTTCTGATAACTAACCTCAAGCAAACTTTAGTTTTTCAGTAATGAACTCTCTTTTCCGCCTTGATTTACTAGATTAACCTACTAACAACCCTCCTTTATTTTATCATCTGCTTAATTTATATGCCCATAGCACTAAAACTTTCCTGGTAATATTATGAAAACAAAAAGACCTCCCAGTACCACAGGAAGGTCTTCGTTGCAATTATTTTACACTTGCCAGGACATCCACCAGGACCTTGTCAATATCCTGGTCTCCGTTGATGTTTTTCAAAAGACCCTGTTTTGCGTAGTAGTCAATTAAGGGCTGGGTCTGTGCTTCGTATATATCAAGACGATTGCCGACCGCAACCTCATTATCGTCGCTACGCTGGTAAAGCTCGCCGCCACAGTTGCACTTTCCTTCTTCTGCGGGTTTATTAAATATTACATGGTAGCTGGCGCCACAGGTACGGCAAATACGGCGTCCG
>JAQVOX010000096.1 GCA_028702435.1 Desulfotomaculaceae bacterium
CGTACTGACGGTCACCAATAGTAACCGGGCGGCCCTTGGCGCTGATGACCCCGGTCGTCACCGTATGATCCAGACCATAGGGTTACCGATAGCAATCACCCAATTGCCCACCCTAATCTGATCCGAGTTGCCCAGGCTTAAGAAAGGCAGCTCAGACTGCGCGTTGATCTTTAGCAGAGCCAGATCCAGGTCATAATCAGCTCCGGTAACACTAGCTTCAAACGCGTTTTCATGACCGGAAACGATTACGTAAATCTTCTCAGCCCCGTCAATGACGTGCTCATTGGTTAAAATATAGCCATCACCTGAAATTATGAATCCAGAGCCAAGACCTTCTTCCTGCTGCCTTTGAGCATAAGGCTGGCCAAAAAACTGACGAAAAAACGGGTCACTAAAAAATGGATCCATTTCCCTGGCGGAACTGGCTTTTTGGGTCGATATCTTGACCACAGCCGGGCCGGAACTAGAAACCACCTCGGCAACGGCATCCGGACCAATTCCGGGAAGCGAATCGGCACTTGCCGGCATCTTACCCTGATCGCCAGATAAATTACCTCTATCGAAATTGCAGCCCCCGGTAAACATGATCCCAACCGTAAAAGCCACAACGGCAATAAATAACAGCGAGCGCCTCCAATTGGTGAGCATATTTCACCGTTCCTTCCTTTATAGAAGAATCTTCCTATTTAGAAATTCCGTTTCATAGACCCGTAACTAGACGGTTGCCCGCCCCCGCCAGAGGAATCCCACAGGCGAGCCATACCATTGTGTTTTATATTCCTGCATGCGTGGCAAAAAAGCTGCTACAGGAGGACTGCTGGTTTAACTTATTTTAAAAATCCCTTCAAAATGGTTTCTTCCGCTTCCGATTCTGAAAGCCCCATGGTCATTAGTTTAATCAATTGCTCTCCCGCGATTTTTCCAATGGCAGCCTCATGAACCAGTTGAGCATCAGCGTGGTTGGCCGCAATTTCCGGAATGGATCGTACATGAGCCTGGTGCATAATAATCGCGTCACACTGCACATGAGCACGGCACCGGTTCATCCCAACCGCAACCGGGTAAAAGATCTGCCGGGATTTATCCCGGGCAACAGAGCGGGAAATTATCCGCGCAGAAGAGTCCCAGCCGAGTAGCTCAACAATTATTTTAGATTCTGCAAACTGATCGCCGTCAGTAAGCATGCGCTCCGTAACAAGCAGGTGAGCGTTTTTATGCAAGCGTGCCTCCGTGTCTCGCTTGGTGTCGTCGACACCGCTTATTTGCACCAATTCCATCTCCGCGTAGCCATCTTCTTCAATCTCAATAATGGTTTTGGGGTTAAGTATTTTTTTACCCAGGCTATCTCCCTCACCATAATGATTTTCCACATAATGCACACGCGCACCCTTGCGGATGATGAAGTTATGTATTCCGTCATGCCTGGCATTTTTATCCCCGGGGTTGTGGATACCACAGCCGGCAATGATCAATACATCGGCTCCCTCACCAATATCAAAAGTATTATATACCAGGTCCTCCAGTCCTTCAGCCGTCAAAATAACCGGTATATGAACACTTTCCCCTTTGGTGCCGGGTTTGACGATAATATCAATACCCGGCTTATCCTCCTTGGGCCTAATCTCAATATTAGCTGTTGAGTTGCGGCTTACTCCTTCGCCGTTTTTACGAATATTATAGGCTCCCTGTGGGATATCATGCATGCCGGCAACAGTTTGCAAGATATGCTTATCTATAGCATTCAGCAACTTCATCATTCCCTTCAACGCATTCATCACAGTTGATACAACTTGCTTCTCCCATAATCAGAGGCCAGACTGTATCCCTCTTACCTTTTTCAGCAATCCTTCCATCAGCTATTAGAATAATTTCATCAGCCAGGCTCAATATCCTTTCCTGGTGTGAAATTAGGATCATTGTGGTGTCAAATCTTTCGTTGATTTTCTTAAAAGTATCCGTTAACCGGCTAAAGCTCCACAGATCAATACCTGCTTCCGGTTCGTCATAGATGGCTATCTTTAGCTTCCTGGCCAGCAGGCTGGCAATTTCGATTCGCTTTAGTTCCCCACCGGAAAGGCTAACATCCACCTCACGGTCAACGTAGTCCTGTGGACATAGCCCGACATCATAGAGCAGGCTAAACTCTTTAACTTTTCTATCTTCCCCAGCTGCGAGCTGTAATAGTTCACCTACTGTAAGCCCTTTAAAGCGAGGAGGCTGCTGAAAAGCGTAACCGATACCCAGGCGTGCCCGCTCGGTAACCCCTAACTCGGTAATGTCCGTGCCATCCAGGGCAATGCTGCCGGTAGTCGCCTTATAGATCCCCATAATTACTTTTGCCAGGGATGATTTTCCGCCACCGTTTGGTCCGGTAAAAACATAAAGCAGGTGATCTTCTAAGACAAGGTTGATATCTTTGAGGATCTCTACGGGGCCCTTATCCCCTTCGAGGGTCAAGGAAAGATTCTTTATTTCTAGCAATGCCCAACACTCCTTCTCATTTAACTGATCTGATTATACCCCAGCACAACAAAGCTGCAAACAAAAAAGAGCTATTCCTTAATTAAACTCAATTATACCATAGCAGTAGTATTCTTCCGAAAATAAGGCTAGGTAAATTGAGTCTATAAATCTACTTGCTTTAAAACAGAACAAGAGCCGGACAGCCAGAATAAAAAATAACAACATCTGGCCTCCGGCTCCTGAAGGAGGATGGCTATTTAGAAGTTGACTGTACAACCAACTCGGCTATATCATATACCTTAACCTGCTCACTAGCCTCTTTATCTTTTAAGCCATCTTCGAGCATAGTCAGGCAGAATGGGCAATTGCTGACAATAGCCTGAGGATTCAATTCCAGAGCCTGCTCGGTACGCGCTACATTAATACGCGTGCCAATGTCTTCTTCAAGCCACATACGTCCGCCGCCGGCGCCGCAGCAGAACCCTTTTTGCTTGGATCTCTCCATTTCTACCAGGGAAATATCTTTAATAGCGGCAATAATATTCCTGGGAGCAGCGTATTCATCATGGTAGCGACCAAGATAACAGGAATCGTGATAGGTCGCCTTTAACTTTCCGTTCAGCGCACCCGGCTTAATCTTACCGGCTTTGATTAATTGATCAATCAACTGGGTATGGTGCACTACCTCAAAGTCACCGCCAAGCTGCTTATAATCTTGCTTAAGCGTAGTAAAGCAGTGCGGGCAGGCGGTAATGATCTTCTTAACTCCATACCCCTTAAAGGTTTCAATATTTTCCTCAGCCAAGCTTTGGAACAGGTATTCATTACCTAAACGCCGTGCCGAGTCGCCACAACATTTCTCCTCTGTGCCCAGGATGCCGAAACTCACTCCCGCTTCCTGCAAGACCTTTACCATGGCTTCCGATACCTTTTTGATTCTTTCGTCAAAGGCTCCGGCGCAGCCAACGTAATAGAGGTACTCTACACTTGCCGCGTCATCGGCCTCACCAAGGATCGTAACCCCCAGATCAGCGGCCCAATTGGCGCGATCAGCCCAACCAATGCCCCACGGGTTCGAGTTTCTCTCCATATTTGTAAAAGTTAACTGGGCTTCAGCAGGAAAGTCGCTTTCGTCCAGAACATACGCCCGCCTGAGCATCATGAGCTTATTAGCATGCTCGTTCGCGTTGGGGCACTGTTCGCGACAAGCACGGCAGGTAGTACAAGCCCAGATGACATGCTCGTCGATTACTTCACCAACCAGTTTTTTAGCATCCTCAGCGTCTTCCGACTTGTGCTCCTGCTCATCAAACACCACATGACCGTCAACCATCTTGATCACCGGCTCGCCGGGCACGACATCTTCCAGGTGCTCCTTGATATGGGCCAGCACTTCTTTCGGTGAAAGAGGCTTGCCGGTCAAATAGGCCGGGCAGCTATCCTGACAGCGGCCGCATTCGGCACAGGCATAGCAATCCAGCAGGTCCTTCCAGGTGAAGTCTGTCAGCTTATTGACACCAAAAGTTTCGGCTTCTTCATCTTCGAAGTCGATCTTTTCAAGGGGCTCAATTTTGTTGTCCAGATAACGGAAGATGATATTGGCAGGCGCTGCCATCGGGTGAACCATTGGCGAGTAGCGCGGAGTACCCATAATAACCAATGCGCCTATAATGTGCACCCACCAAAAGACGCCGGAGAGTGTGAGGGCCAGTGCAGGTTCCACACCTGAAAATATTTTGGCAACTAACTGACTAATCGGCGCCATAGAAAGCCGCCACTGGTCAAAATACTCCGGGGACCCGACGATCATAAACCCATAGGTAAGGAAGTACGCGATACAAATTAGAGCAAGGTCGGAAACAAGAAAAACAATAAACCTTTCTTCCTTCCAGGTACCTACACCCAGGCGGGGAATCTTTTGAATATAGCGCCGGACGGCTGACCATAAAATTCCGAATAAAAGTAGTAGTGCTCCAATATCGGCAATTAAGTAAAAGTACGGTGAACCAAAAAGGACCAAGTGTAAAACCTTTTCCAGAACCAGATGCACTGCGCCAAGGACCATGAGAACTGCACCAATGATAATCGGCAGGTGCATCAGGGCCGCACCCGGTTCCCGGGCAATTTTGAGCTGGCAATCGTGAGAAAAGTAACCCAGGAGGCGTTCCATCAGCCTGTCGTCGCGTTCAACCGGGCGGCCTATTCTAACTCGATTATAAAGCTTTGCTACGCCCATGGTCAAAAAGTAAAGCGATATTGCTACAAGTAAAACAAATATTACGATGCCTGTTGTACTGAGTTTTGCTGTGAGCACCCTACACTCCCCCTTCAGTAATTAAATTTTTCCTATAAAAAAAAGAAAAACAAAAACCACGAGGTCCTTTCACCTTGTGAGCAAAGACCTTCGCGGCCAGATCTTTATCTATTGACACCACCCCTCTCGTGGCAGGTAATCTTTCGCACCCTAAGCAGTCTCCTTACTAATATCATTGCTTTTAAAAACTTTATCATATTTTCATAACCCTGTCCATATAAACTTTGTCTTTTCGCAGGTTCAAAGCCTTCGGATATGTCCTGTCGGCGCCGCTATTTCCTGGGCAGTTCCCCCGACAACCAGCTCTTTGATCGCCAGCGTCGGCTGCGCGTCGCTCACCGGGGCGCCCTGGCCATCCTTGCCGCAGGTGCCGATGGTAAAACCCAGGTCGCTGCCGACCTGCTCAACAGTGCGCAATACCTCCGGCCCGTTTCCGGTCAGAGTGGCGCCACGCACCATCGGTCCTATTTCACCGTCTTTAATTAAATAACCTTCAGCCACTTCAAAAACAAAGTCCCCGGTAGTGGTATTGACCTGGCCGCCCCCCATTTTTTTTACCAACAGGCCTTCTTTCGTATCCTTGATAATTTTTTCCGGGTCCAGCTTGCCGGGCGCAATATAGGTATTGCCCATCCGCGGGATTGGCTTGTGCTGATAGGACTCCCGGCGCCCGTGGCCGTTAGAAGCCAGCCCCTCTTTCGATGCGGTCAGCCGGTCATACAGGTAGTCCGTCAGCTCACCGCCGGTGATCAGTTCCACTTTACGCGCCGGCGTCCCCTCATCGTCAAAGCGATAGGAGCCATAGCGGTCACTTAAAGTAGCGTCATCTACTACAGTCACTTCCGGAGAAGCCACTAACCGGCCCTTTTTCCCTCCATAAACGGACAGGCCCTTTTGTGCCAGATCAGCTTCCAGCCCGTGGCCGCAGGCTTCATGGACCATAGTGCCCCCCGCCTCACCGGCCATCACCACAGGCATCCGGCCTGCCGGCGCCGGCTTTGCCTGTAGCATCAGGACCGACCGGCGCGCCGCTGCGGATGCAATCTGCTCGGGCGGATAGCGGTCGAAAAGCTCAAAGCCGCATAAACTACCGGCAGCCTCAAAACCGGTCTGGATCACCGCGCCCGCACCGGCCACAGCCTGTACCGATAAACGCGTGCGGATGCGCTCATCTTCAACAAGAACTCCTTCACTATTAGCCACGGTCACTTTCTGTACCACGTCTGCGTAGCCCACGATAACCTGTTTGATTTGAGCGGGGTCAACCGCGCGGGCGGCACGGTCCGCTGCCGCCACTACCGCAACTTTTCGCTCGGTGGAAACATCCTCCGGCCGCTCTTTGTAAGTGAAGTCAACTAATGGCTTTACTCCGGTAAAATTCAGGCTGATCTCTTTCTTAGTACCCTGTGCAGCGTGGCTGACTACCCGGGCTACTTCAACCAGGCCCTGGCGGGTTAAATCATTGGTATAGGCATAAGCTGTGGTGTCACCGGAAAGCACCCTAATGCCCACGCCGGTATCCACACCCGAATGCACCCGCTCGATATTTCCCGCCTCACAGACGATGCCGGTAGAACTTTTTTCTTCGATGAAAATATCTGCGAAATCACCGCCGTTAGCCGTGGCCACATCCAGCACTTCTTTGAGAGTTGATTGTTCCAACAAAGCTATCCCCCTCTAAGTTAAATCAATTTATATTGTAAATAAAGGATTTCACATTGCTATAGTAGGCTAACCGTTTACACTTTAAATATTCCCCATCATTATTCTACCATTATCCAAATTATTACTCTACATAAATACAATTGGAGTGAGTGTTAAAAATCGTTTTCACACCAAGAGCATTTTTTAGGGTCTCCCTGTCGATGAAGGTGCGGTCATTAATTATTTTCGGCGGAGCTGCCAGCAGGATTGTATGGCCACTTTTCAAACCTGTATGTTTACCAATCGGAATCTCTACCACCAAGTCGTATTGATTAATATAAACCGTCTGGTAAATCTCATCATAAAATACCTCAGCGCCCAGGGCTTCAGCAACTGCCCTAAGTGGTAACAGCACATTCCGTCCTGCTACCTCGGGCGAAACGTCAGAATAAACCGGCGCACCATTAACAAAAAGTGAATAATCTGCAGCGGCAAGGGCAGGCGCTGCAAACACGAAATAAACAGCTAGGGCAAGTAAAAAATTCAGTTTCAAAATATCACCCCACTGCTTGATGTAGGTTTCTGGAAGCCGATCTATTATTTAATCGCTTGTGTCATCAGACTTTCGCGCTATTTTGGGCAGCCGGATTAATTCCCGGCTACAGCGCGGGATACTGGCTCCGGCAACAGGAAAGCATTATCTCGCCCGACCGCCCAGCTTAAAGCCTGCTCTATTTGCAGCCGAGCCTCCGGTGACGGGCTGGTAAATGTTACCAAACCAAAAGATGCCACAACCGTGCCATCCTGAGCGGAAATAATCTCAGCCGGAAGCGCCTGCGGGAAATTGGGGGCAACAGCCG
>JAQVOX010000010.1 GCA_028702435.1 Desulfotomaculaceae bacterium
GTCACTTCACGTGGGTCCCAGCGCAGCGTCGTTCCGTTTACTTCAACAAAGGCCGCATCCTCAGCAAAAGGAGTTCTTTTCGCTTGTTTTGCTATTTCCAGAGCCAGACGGGCTGCCGTAGTCTTGCCAACACCAGGTGGCCCATATAGGATAATATGCTGCGGATAGGGGGAGGCCAATTTGGAAATAAGCGCCTTTACTGCCCGGTCCTGGCCGACAACTTCCTCAAATGAAGCAGGTCGCAAGATATCTTTTGCCGATCCGGAAAGTTTTTTCTGCTCCAGCTTTTCCAGCATAGCCAGCTTTTTTAGAGTTTGGGCGTTTTCCGGTCCGGCATTTTCCTTAATTACCTGCATTTTTATGTCATTGATATAATCTTCATGCCGCTGCTGGAGTTTTTCACTAATTTTTCTTTCCAACTGGTCTTCTACAGTACGGCGGGCAATATTGTCGGCTATTTCTTCTTCAATTCCCTCCAGGATACCAGGAATGTCCGCAAGAGCAGGTAAACGATCATAAGTGGGATCCTCGAAAACCAATTTTTGCAGAGCCAGCACTCTCTCCTCCAAATGATCGGAGCGCATTAATTGCAATACCTCCAATTTACCTGCACGCAGGACCAACTTGTCAGAACCGTACAAGTTGGATAAAAGTTCATACAGTACAGCTACCTGTCGCTTTAATTGGGCCTGCCCTTTCATTTTACCTTTAAGTTTATTCGAAACTTCGTTTTTCGAACTTCCGATACACTTTTCGAGGAATGCTTTCATTTTATGCTCCTTCCTGATAACGGCTTGGAATGCCTTACTCCTCCACCACTTCTAAAATTATTTTAGCCTGGACAGCAGGGTGCAGCTTTGCCGTTACGGGATAAGTCCCTAACTGCTTAATTGGCTCCCGGACTACTAGTTTCTTTTTATCCAGCATTATCTTGTGCTGTTCTGCCAGGGCTTCAGCAACATCCTTATTGTTTACCGAGCCAAATAGCCTGCCAGCTTCACCAGTTTTAGTCTTGACGGTGACAGTGAGACCATCCAAACTAGTAGCCAGTTTTCTGGCAGCCTGCTCGATTTTCTCTTCTTTAAGCATCGTGGCCTGCCGACGATGGGCCATTTCCTTCAATTTTCCAGGAGAGGCTTCACCAGCTAGTCCGCGGGGTAACAAGTAATTTCTCGCGTAACCCTCAGCCACATTAACGACATCACCCCGTCTACCCTGACCGGGTACATCTTTTAGCAAAATTACTTTCATGTTACATCTCCTCGATTAAATAATCTTTGTACGCTGGCTTTAACGCTAGAATACTACTCTTTTAACGCCGGCAAGCGCCGGAAATTAATCAGGGGGTCCATTGCTCCCAGCAACAAAAGAACAGTAGCGCTAAAGGGCAGGTAGGAAAAAGCTAGAAATATAAAAATAATTTTTAAGGGCACGCCAAGGTTAATTCTCCGATAATAATACGTTACCACAGAAAGCCCAAAAACAGGATACACATTTAAAAACACAAATAGGATATTTCTACCTATCTTTGCTGCTAATGGCAAAGCAACTTGGTCACCCAACAAGATCAGTCCTAATCCGGCTATCACCCCCCAAATACTATACCATGGCAAATAAATTTCATGAAATGCAGGTAACTGGGGTAGCTTGTATTTTAGCAAACGTTCCAGTAAAACCTTGGTCAGGAAATAAGAAATCAAGGCAGAGACTGCTGCTGTAACAACTAACTGGCCAGGCAATAACATTTCAAAGATGCCAACAAAGTTTTCAACAAAACCCACCTGTTGTTCAGACATAATGCCATCAAGGGCTTGCTGGTTAGTTGCTAGTATCTGCTCAAGAAATTGACGGGTCTCCTGGCTCAAAATCAGTGGATTTTCTTTAGTCAAGGCATATATAACTACCACTGAAATAACGGCTAGT
Organism: Desulfotomaculaceae bacterium; assembly: GCA_028702435.1. Classification (GTDB taxonomy): domain Bacteria; phylum Bacillota; class Desulfotomaculia; order Desulfotomaculales; family Pelotomaculaceae; genus MVQL01. Next base: position 1,924 of record JAQVOX010000010.1, read on the forward strand.
ACCGCTGACACCGACATTACAGCAATCAGGCTCCTACCGGAAGAAACCCGGTTTTTAACAAACAGGCCCAATATCATTCCCAGCAAACCGTAATGCAAAACCATTATCAGTGACATTAACTCCTGAGCGACGAACAACATAATAAACAAACTTGTGACTATTCCCAGGATACTATACCTAGCATCAAGGCGCAGTACCAGTAGGCATGCCGGAAGCGGCATCAAGACAGTCGACAAGAAGTAGAGGTTTGGAATAAAAATAGCAATCAGGCCGGTAAAAGCAATAAGGACCGTATAGAAAGCACATTCTAAAAGACCTCCGGTTTTCCCCCCGGATATCAAGAAATCACCTCTTTTTGTCAACAAGGTAATTTAATAGATTAGAGATGTCTCCGTACCACTTTTCCATTTCGTGGTCCTCATTAATGCTCTGACGCAATTTTTCTTCAATTTTTAAATCCAGCTTGGTAAAATTAATACCGAGCCGCCTCCCCAAAATATAACAAGTAATCATCAGGCTCGCCAGTGCATCGAGGGTTAAGTCCTCACTACTTCTGAGCATAGACTTAAATAGTGCCGACAGGGAAGTAAGCAAATCAGCTTTCAGCCACTCAACAACCTTGATATTTTTCACAATACCACTCTCCTGCCTGCCGGTAAACATTATTACTACTCCCTCCTTAACAACGAAAAAACCTTTCAGCATAACGAATTAAATATTCTATTAGACCTGTTTCTTTTCCTGCACTACAACTAAACGAACTGCCTGTTATTTATTCCCCAAATAGCGTATGTAGAAATAAACCTGTTTGGTGATGAATAATTAAGAGGAGCTTAAGCTCCCCTTAATTATTCTGCAGTATAGGGCAAAAGTGCGACATAACGCGCTCTTTTAATTGCGGTTGTCACCATTCGTTGATGTCTGGCACAATTGCCTGATATTCGGCGCGGTAGAATTTTCCCCCGCTCAGTAACGTATTTTTTAAGTCGCGGGACATCCTTATAATCAATAGCCACCATCTTATCCACACAAAAGCTGCAAATCCGCTTTTTGCCCCTGCGACCCCTCTCTCGTTTCAATAAGATTCCCCCTTGCATCTGGTGCCCTATTAACGGCTACCTGTTGTTTTAAAACGGAATATCATCCTCATTAAAACCAATCTCACTGCCGTATCCCGCTCCTGCATTTTCAATGCCATAAGCAGTATTGCCTGAGGCGGCGACGCCCTCTTTAGCACGGTCGAGAAATCGCACATTATCTGCGATCACGTCTGCAGATTTTCTACGAATTCCCTGGCTGTCGTCATAAGAACGAACCTGGAGCCGGCCTTCCACTGCGACCAACCTACCTTTACCAAGATAATTAGCGCAGGTTTCAGCCGTCTTCTGAAAAACAACAATGTCAATAAAGTCGGCTTCTTTTTCCCGATCCTTAGACTGACGCCTGTCCACCGCCAGGGTGAATTTGGCTACAGCGACCCCACTTGGGGTATAACGTAATTCAGGGTCTCTGGTAAGCCGACCGATTAAGATTATTCTATTGAGCATCTTTCCACCGCCCCGGTCTTTCTAGCCCCACTAAGGTAGGGCAGTTTTATTCTTCTTCACGTATAATAATATGTCGAAGCACTTCGTCCGTAATCTTAAATACACGATCAAGTTCAGACGATACTTTAGATTCCGCATTGATATGAAGTACCACGTAAAAGCCTTCCCTGAAGTCTCTTACCTCATAGGCCAGCCTGCGCTTCCCCCATTTATCCAACTTTATAATCTCGCCGCCTTGACTTACAATCAGGTCATTGAATTTTTCAATAACCTCCGTGTTCTTTTCTTCATCCAAATCAGGACGAAGAATATAGACTACCTCGTACTTTCGCAAACCATTCACCTCCTCCCTATGGACTACGGCCCTACCTTCACCAGTAGAGCAGGGTGGATCGTCAAAATATACATTTTGACATGTAAATTATAGCATAATGATTTCCCATTAACAACTTATTATTGTTCCATGGTTAATTTGGTTCTTGCACCTGCTGCACAATTTCCTTGACTGACTTTTCAAATTTGGGCCGGGGTAACAACAGCACCCTGCCGCATCTTAAACATTTAATCCTAAAATCTACCCCCGTGCGCATAACCTCCCACAGGTCACCACCACATGGGTGGTTCTTTCTGGTCTTGATCACATCGCCAACTGAAAACTTCTGCAATTTTCTAATCCTCCAACTTCATTGAGAATTTAATAAATATTGCAAGAGCTTCAAGGATTGAAACGGACCGCTTGGCTCGCCCCAAATTACTAATCAAATAATTTACTTACAGAAAGGTCTTCGTGAATTCTGATAATTGCTTCACCCAAAAGGGGAGCTACCGAAAGTATCTTAATTTTATCAATCAACTTCTCTTCAGGTACTGAAATAGTATTGGTAATCACTACTTCATTGATTGGAGCCTCAGCCAGACGCTTAAGCGCGGGTCCGGATAGAACGCCGTGCGTGCAGCAAACATAGATATCATTAACCCCCCATTGTTTTAAAGCCGCTGCGCCTTTGGTAATCGTCCCGGCGGTATCGATAATATCGTCGACCATAATTACTGTCTTATCGCGGATAGCACCGATAATATTAGTGACCTCCACTACATTAGGCTCGGGCCTGCGCTTGTCAATGATCGCAATTGGAGCACCAATCCGCTCTGCTAAATCTCTGGCACGGGTAACACCACCCAAGTCTGGAGAAACCACAACAACATTTTCAAGCCTGCGCTGCAAAAAATACTCCGCAAGAATCGGTACTCCCGGCAAGTGATCAACCGGTATATCAAAAAAACCCTGGATTTGCCCGGCATGTAGATCCATCGTGACTACCCGCCTGGCGCCACTGGCAGTGAGTATGTTCGCAACCAGCTTAGCTGTAATTGGGTCACGAGCCCTTGTTTTCCGGTCCTGCCGTGCATATCCGTAATAGGGTAGCACAGCCGTAATCCGCCGGGCTGAGGCGCGCCGTAAGGCATCGATCATGATCAGGAGCTCCATCAGATTTTCATTGACTGGAGCGCTAGTTGGCTGAATCACAAAAACATCCGCCCCCCTGACACTTTCATCAATCCTTACCTGTACCTCGCCGTCACTGAAATGTGTAGCATTTGAAGCCCCAACAGGCACACCTAGGTAAGCTGCGATCTCTTCAGTCAATTCGGTGTTGGCGTTTCCAGTAAAAATCTTTAGATCTTTATAACGCGATGACATTACTGCCTACCTCCAAATCTTTTACCCAAAGAGTTTAGATTTTTTAATTTTTACTATCTTTCTTTCTGCCCGACCAGTGCTTTACCATTACTTGCTTAGCCCTTTCAATACCCAGCGCGCCCGAAGGAATATTCTTTGTAATCGTTGAGCCCGCTCCTGTTACCGCCTTACGCCCTACCTCAACTGGCGCTATCAGATTTGTATTGCTTCCTATAAAAGCCCCGTCACCGATTATTGTAGGCCATTTATTTTCCCCGTCGTAGTTGCAGGTAATGGTCCCTGCTCCGATGTTCACTTTTTCGCCGATAGTTGCGTCCCCCACATAACTTAAATGAGGCACTTTGCTCCCGTCCCCAATCAAAGATTTTTTTATTTCAACAAAATCACCAACCTTGACCCCCTGTCCTAACCTTGTTTCCGGGCGCAGATAGGCAAAGGGGCCAACTGAACAATTATCTCCAATGCAACTCTTAATGATTATTGAATTCTGAATAACGACACCGTTCCCTACAATAGCGTCAATTAAACGTGAACCTGGCCCAATACTACAGTCTTCGCCAACTATAGTATCCCCTTCAACAAAAGTAAAGGGATACAGTACTGTATCACGCCCCACGGATGCCTTCCGGCTAACGAAAGTTGAATTTGGGTCGACTATGGTTACACCGGCTCTCATTAAGTCTTCCAGCACCCGGCTACGTAAATACTGTTCCGCACCAGCCAGCTGAATCCGGTCATTAATCCCTGAAAATTCCCTGGGGTTTTTAATTACCACAGGCCTTACTCCCTGTCCGCACCCGGCGTAGATGCTAATAACATCCGTTAAATAATACTCACCTTGTGCGTTGGCGGGGGTAATCTGTTTCAAAACATCAAAAAGTCCGGCGGCATCGAAACAGTAGATGCCACTATTTACTTCCCGGACTAATATTTCAGCTGGGGAAGCATCTTTTTGTTCAACAATTTTAGATATCTGACCTTGCCCATCCCGGATTACCCGGCCATAGCCGGCGGGATCCGCCACTTCAGCAGTCAGCACAGTGGCAGCCACTCCCGTATTGCGGTGTCTTTCAACTAATTCAACCAAGGTCTCTGCTTCGATTAAAGGTGTATCGCCACACAGGACTAGTAGAGAACCGCTAAAATCCTTAAAACAAGGTCCAGCCTGGCTCAGAGCATGCGCTGTTCCCAACTGCTCGGCCTGGATAACCAATTCTGCCTTTCCCTCAACCTCTCTGGAAACCAACTCGGCACCGTAACCGGCAACAACCACTATCTTACTTACTCCAGCCCCTGTAACTGCATCAATAACGTACGACAACATCGGGCTACCGCACACTGGATGCAATACTTTTGGCAATTTTGAATTCATCCGAGTGCCTTTACCAGCCGCTAAGATAACCGCCGCCAGATCCATCCGGCGACCTCCTTTGATAAATATTATGTCAACAACCAACAAGTACCAATGTACGATAAGATCGCACATATAAAAAGTCATTCTACAAAAGATTATAATCTCCTTTAACTGAAAGAAAAAAAGAGAGTTTTCACTCTCCGATCTAATAAAGTTGAAAAATTCAACAAATTTAGACTACACCACTTCGCCACACCTCCAGAAATCACCACATGTCTTTAACCCGCTACTACTTTTGGTAACACTTTCCATAGAGACAGGATGAATCCTTCAAATCTACAAGAAAAAATATTCTTTAATTATAAAGTTACTACCGGGAAGTATCCAGTTCTGCACAAACCGGTAATTATTTGGTCAACATGTTCTTTATTCCTTGTTTCCAGGGAAAGCTGAACCTCAGCCTGTTTTAATGGAATGTTTTGATTAATCCGGTCGTGGGAGACGGAGATGACATTTGCCCCAGCTTCAGCCACGACAGAAAGTAACTTTAATAAGCCGCCCGGCCGATCCGTCACGACGGTGCGCAACCGGACATAGCGGCCGCTTTTGGCTAAACCTCTTTCAATAATGATTGAAAGAATACTTACATCAATATTCCCACCGCTTAAAACAACCGCTACTTTCGCATTCTTTAATGAAGTTTTATTGTAAATTAAAGCCGCCAGTGCCACCGCCCCGGCGCCCTCTACCACAATCTTAGCTCTTTCCAGCAACATCAGGATGGCGCCGGCAATCTCTTCATCGTCTACGGTCACAATATCGTCAACATAATTACAGAGCAGGTTAAAAGTAGCCTCACCTGGCTTAGACACGGCTATTCCGTCGGCAAAAGTACCGGTACCCTTAATTTCATGCAGACAACCCTTCCGGTAGGATAAATACATGGCCGGGGCGCCTTCAGCCTGTACACCGATGACCCGGACCGCCGGTTTAATATTTTTCAATACAAAGGAGATGCCGGCTAGCAATCCTCCACCACCAACCGGTACCAGTACAGTGTCAACGTCCGGTAAATCATTCAGCAATTCCATGGCAATGGTACCCTGTCCGGCAATAACATCAGGATCTTCAAAACTGTGGATAAAGGCCGCGCCACTCTTTCTTTGCAATACGCTGGCCAACTGGTAAGCCTCGTCGTACCCGCTTCCAGCCAAAATTACTTCTGCTCCATAACCCTTAGTAGCCATAAGCTTGGAAAGAGGAGCGCCATTAGGCATGACAACGGTACAGCGAGTACTCGCCTTGGACGCTGCATAAGCTACACCCTGGGCATGATTCCCTGCAGACGCAGCGATCACTCCGCGGGACCGATCCCTATCGCTTAGGTTCATTACCTTGTTATAAGCACCGCGGATTTTAAAAGAACCGGTTTTCTGCATGTTTTCCAACTTCAAATAGACAGCTTGACCGGTCATTTCACTGAAAGTTGTAGAGTAATTCAGTGGAGTATGCCTAGCTACCCCGGCCAGGCACTCCCTCGCTTGGAATACTTTTTCCAGGGTCAGTTGGTCTGCTGTCATGGAAGACCACTCCTTCTCAGGTTGTGACTATGTATTGGCTGGCAATTTCAAGGTCACTAGGTTTATCAACATCCACACCTACTTCCGGACAATGTGAAATAATTACCTCCCCTCTAATCCCCATCATTTCGGAAGCCTTTTTTTGTACGTCTTTGATAGTGAGCAAATGCAGTAAATATTTTATTAAAAAAGGCAGGCCAACCAAGCGACAGAGTCCGAGGGGGCTTTTACGCTGTTTAATGATCATTTGCCCTTTTTGAACACACTTTTTAAGAACTAATGGGTTAAACAGGAACAGGTTACCTCCTGTGTATACCCCATCTTTCAAGGCAACGTAGGTTCGTCTAGTGAAAGCAAAGTGATCTTCAACTATTTGTCTTGGAATAATGGGATAATAAAGATCGCTGGACATATCCCCGCAAAGTTCAATAAAATTATCCACAGACCGGGTGGTCAACATGGGTATATCAGACGTGACCAAAAGCACTCTATTCTCTCCCGTCAGCTGATTCAAGCCGGCTTCGATATTTTCCATGATATCGCCGGCCGTGCCAATCAACTGAATCCTAGCATCGGTCAAGATATGGGAAAGCTCCTCAACAGGTCCAACTACCAGAACCCGCCTGATCTGCCGGGCCTTTAGCAATGCTTCAACTACATACTCCACCATGACTTTTGAGCCAATCTGGATCAACGCTTCATAGCGGGCCGGGCTACATTCTCTCAAAGGGCCATTATTTAAACTTCCGGCCAGCACCACGGCATCAATCATCATTATCTTCCTTTCTTCTAATGGCATTAAAAGACTTTGCTCGGCGTTTCCATGCAACAGAGCGCGCTCAAACCGCTCCATCTCATCGTCAGTGATTACACTCTGCCGCTAGACAGCCGCCATCCCTTCCAACGCCGCCCGCACCCCGAAAATATCCACTACATCCTAAGAGTAATTCCAGCTACATAAGCACCCTTCCGCGGGACCATTACAACAAAACCGTCGAGTTTTAGTTTTCTGATCTCTTCCGCAGGAACTCGAAAACCAATTCACTAAGGGGTTTATAATTGTCCACTTTGCTCGGTATTAATCTTGGTTCCCCCATACTATTCCCCCGTGCAATATTATTAATAAGCTGATTTTTAGTTTAACCTTATCAGCTTGTTACCACAAGTATACGGCTGGCAACGTGTGCTTTTTATATAGGCACGTAAAGCACGCTTTAATTAACCCGAATTGAATGTCTCTGTGATCAGCACCCTCTCACCGCAGTTATTATAGCGCCCGGCTATTTTTCGGGCTGCCTCCAGACTGGGCGCTATTCCTAAAACAGTTGGACCACTACCTGACATTATAGCTCCTAAAGCTCCTGCTTCCAGCAACCTTTCTTTAATATCAGCAATCTCCGGGTACATCATTGCAGTAATTGGTTCCAGAACATTGCAAAGATTCATTGCAATACCATCAACATCATTTTTTTTAATGGCTTCGATCATGGCTTCTGTCACTGGTTTTTTTAAAACCAATTTAGGGTTATAAGCACGGTAGACCGTAGCTGTTGAAACACCGAAAGGAGGCTTTACCAGCACCAGGCCTAAGCGGGGACACGGGGGAAGCGCTTTAAGCAACTCGCCCCGGCCCCTAGCTAGCGCTGTGCCGCCCAGTAAACAAAATGGTACATCGGAACCAAGCTTTTCTCCCAATAACATTAATTCCGGCAGAGGAATACCAGTCCCCCAAATTCTATTCAACATGATCAGAGTAACCGCCGCATCAGCCGATCCTCCACCCAAGCCGGCCTCTACTGGGATATTTTTGATTAGCTTGATCCGTGCCCCACATTTTATTCCGGCATGGGAGCGGAGGAGGTCAGCTGCCCGACAAACTAAATTATCAGAGCAGGCGGAAACCTCGCCGCCAGGGACGGTTAGTGATATGCTCTCCGGCTGAGACGTAAACTCCAGTTGGTCATACAGCGCAATAGACTGCATCACCATTTCTACCTGATGGAAACCGTCTGGCCGCTTTCCCAGAATACCAAGGCTCAGGTTAATTTTAGCCCGTGCGAAAGCCTTAAACATTATAGCCTCCGTTAAAACTAATTATAGTCAAGCGCATTTAGAATGATTATTCCTTTATTTTGCCATGCAGTACTAGTTAGTTATTGCTGCAAAAAATCCTTTACACACCAGCATAAATAATAAAATATAATTATTTTTATTTTTATGCTATTTAAAAAAAAACCCCACATAAAATCAATAATAATAACCATTTAATTATTATCAAAATGGAGGCTTAAATGTCATATACTCAGATGCGTTCATACAGCAGTCACATTGCCATAAATTTGGCCACCCGCCGGCTATCCTTTTATGAGGGTGACCGGCTCACAAGAACTTACCCCGTTGGGGTTGGCAAAACCGCAACCCCAACACCGGTCGGCGATTTTACGGTAGTTGTGAAAATAATAAACCCCGGGGGGGGCCTGGGGAGCCGCTGGATGGGTCTTTCCATACCAAGTGGGAATTACGGCATACATGGAACAAACAACCCTTCTTCAATCGGTGGCTACGTTTCAAACGGGTGTATCCGCATGTACAACCAAGATATTGAGGAACTCTTCCCGAAAGTTCAGATTGGCACACCGGTTGTGATCAGATTGGGTACAATTGGTGATAAATCCGGGAATAATCTTATTCAAAACCAGGCTGGTGTCCATGTCCATATTGTTCAGACCGGCGAAACCCTATGGAAAATCGCCGCTCGCTATGGCAAGACTCTTGATTACTTGCTCTCCGTCAATAATATAAACAACCCGGACATTATTTTCCCCGGACAGCAAATTGTCATCCCAGAATAGCAGTCCGGCCAAACATTTCTCGCAGAAGAGACCCCAATACATGCATAACATTTATCCTTATCTAATACAATCAATATAGTAGAATTGTATGAAGGCAGGTGTAGTTTTGGGAGGCATCGTTCTCCAAGGATTTATCGCCGGCCTTGGAACATGCCTGGGAGCGTTAGCCGTGATCTTCTTCGGTCGGATGCGTCCGGGCACACTTTCCCTTATACTTGGCCTGGCTTCCGGTATAATGGCTGCCGTGATTGTCTTCGACCTGCTGCCATCCGCCATCCGCTACGGTAGCCCGCAATCTGTCCTGGCCGGCTTTCTGGGAGGAATTATCTTGATGGCAGCCTTAGGACTGAGTCTAAACTTATTGTACCCCTCTACTTTCCAAACCAAGGATTACCTAAAAATGGGCTATCTAATCGCCACCGGCATAGCCCTGCACGATTTTCCTGAAGGGCTGGCCATCGCAGCCGGCTTCGCCACAGCTGATAAAATTGGACCGCTCTTAGTACTTGCTATTGGCCTCCATAATATTCCCGAAGGCATGGTTACGGCAGCGCCACTGCGTCAGGGCGGGTTAAGCGCTGGGCGCATACTGGCATTAAACATTCTGATTAGTTTAATTACCCCTTTCGGCACCTTTGCCGGGATAGCCATGCTAGATTATTCCATATCTTTCATTAGCTTGCTGCTGGCTTTCGCCGCCGGCGCCATGACTTATATTGTACTTGGCGAGCTTGCCCCTGAGTCACGTCGCAACAACAAACCGATGGCCTGCCTGGGAATGCTGCTTGGACTGGCATTAATCTTATCTTTAAGCTTTATTGTTTGAGGAGCAGCCAGGCCCCCCCGGCCATCAATATCGTCCCCACTATATTCCATAGGCTGAATGGAATCTTTTGCATCCCGAACAACCCAAAATGATCGACCAAACCCGCCGTAAAAACCTGCCCCACAAGGATTGCTGTAGTAGCAGGCGCTACACCGACCTTCGGCATCACAAGGACTACACCGTATATAATCAATACTCCCAATATCCCGCCCAGGTATGTGAACCATGGCGCACGGGAATAATCGGCTAGACATCCATCACCCAGCCGGCAAATAAATAGTAGCGCTGACACCGCCAAAAGACCGACCAGGTGAACAATAAAGGTAGCTTCCCAAAGGCCAATTACTTTTCCCAGGGCAGAATTAATGGACCCCTGAATTGCCATAGCGATACCTGCCAAGGCCGCTATCACCAGAGGTAAAGCTTCTAGTACCATGCTCATTACCCCTTCACTGATCCTTTTTACCTTACGCTATCACCATTGAAAACCAGCCACCTACACGAGAAAGATTCAACGCTTTTAAGTATTATTCCTAAATAGATAATTTTCAATTCGTACTATATATACGGATTACAAAACTAATTACCATTCATTTCATTTCATTGCTTCATTGCTAAGATTCAAACATCAAATTAGTTTTTAGGCAATAATTAGCTTACGCATAGCTGTACCGTACCTCGTATATTAAACCCGTTCAGACAGCGAATAATAATATACTTCCTCTCTTTCTTCCTTACAAACCAACATTTTTTCTTCAAGATATTTAAGGTGAGCGATGGCCTCACCGCTAGCGAACCATTTTTGTGAAACGGGAAACTGTTCCCAGGATTCATAAGTCATATCCCAGGTCATTTGAGAAGCTACTTGATAAGCATTCTGACTGCCGTTACTTAAAATTAAGAGCACCTCATCAGCCCTGAGCTGGTGATGGTTTTTAATTTCATGGATTCTTGTTTTACAGTCAGTACTCAGATTCCTGTGCCCGGGCAATACCAGATTGGTGTCGAGTAATAAAATTTTTTCAAGATTTTCAATGTATTCAAACAAAAGATTTCTTTCATAGCTAAAGCCCAGGGAAATGTTAGGGGTAATGTCGGCAAGAATATGGTCCCCTGAAAACAAAATTTTTTTATTTGTCTCATAAAGACACATATGTCCTGCAGTATGGCCTGGCGTTTCTATACAAGTAAAATTATAACCACCTGCACTAAAGGTGTCTTGATCCTTGTAAATACTAAAATTCATCTGCCCTTTGGGGCAATATTTGTGGCCCGGGTGGTTATTTATAGCACATTCCAGTTCCTTATCGGGGAAGCCGATGAGATGCCCAATGGCTTTTGCTTTCGCCCAGTGCTCCGGCTTACTTAACTCTGCAATATCCGTTGCAGCAGACCAACTACAGTAAATCATCGGCGGCGGGCGGCTTTTTACCAAGCTTGCTATAAGACCACAGTGATCTGCGTGCATATGTGTAATAAAAAAATCTATTTCTTCTAGATTCACGCCGATTTCCTCTAAACCGGACAGCATTGCGTTCCTACATTCTTCCATGTTCATACCTGTATCGATAACTAGGGTTCTCTTACTACCCTTGATTATGTAAGAATTAAGAACCTTCAAGGGATTATTGGGAAGCGGTATTTCTATCCTGTAAATATTATGCAGGATTTGCTCAGCCATATTTAAATACCCACCTTTATCTATTATGATAATCATATTTTAATACAAACATTTCAAAAAAGGAGGTTTTATAAGAGCTAAGAAAAAAAGAATGCCTAACCGGCATTCTTAATACTCAGAAAATCATACCCTAACTTTGTTAGGCTACATATTTTGCTTTTACCCTCGGTATTAACATCTACTAGTCCGAGAGCATAAAGCTGCATAACCACATGGTCCAATACGGCTCTTTTCACTTTAGCAGTTAGCGATAAATCCTCCTTGTTCATTGGACCAATATCTTCTAAGGTCTTTATCACTCTTTCAGCTTCCTCCGGCAGACGGTTCTGCACCCCATGAAAATACTCTGTTAATGATAAAATCATTTATTTAGCACTCCTTTTTTGGAAAGTAAGTTTATTAATATTATGGTCATTTGCTCAACCAATTAAACTCCTGGCATGTATTAACATAAAATAAAAAAATTCCCTCAAATTAATTCAATAGAAGGAATTTCCATAATTGGCAGCGAACTAAATCATATAAAGAATGGTCATAGGGGGAGTCACTTTCATGGGAGATCTAGTTTTAAAGATTGTTAAACAAGAAGCAACGCATGATGATAACCAGGCTCAGGAGAATTTTTCCGCGCAGGCTATTGTACCAACCATAGATATCTATACCGCCAAGTTCTTTTTTAACATTACACAAAAAATGGTTGAAGATGCAGTAGACCAGCGAGTTTCTATCTTGGAAAAAAATATTGAGGGAAGGGATCAAGAACTTATGAGAATAATTCGTAAGATTCAAGCCCGGATGTTTATGCAACAAAATAAGCCAAAACTGCCATGGTGGAAAAGGCTTTTTTCTCAGGGCAAATGAGAAAACTCAAGATAATAATTAATTCGTTATAGGATTAATTATTGATTGGTAGAAAAACAACTATTTAGTGGGGTCTATTAAAAAATATTTGATAAAAATAACTAATAATGATATAATGCAATTACCTGCTACAGATCGATAAACATCTCCTGACCGGGGTTGGTACTTCGTCCATGCAGAGTATTATGTTAAGGAGATGTTTTTATTGTTTACAAGTAAGGTATTACAATGCAAGGACTGTGGTCAAGAATTTGAATTTACTGCTGGCGAGCAAGAGTTTTTTGCTGAAAAAGGTTTTACAAATGAACCCTCTAGGTGCCCTTCATGCCGGGCTTTGCGTAAAAACAACAGGGAGTATGATCAGAACCGCTGGTCAGGAAACCGGCAAAACCGCCAAATGTATGAAGTCACCTGCGATGGTTGCGGACAGATTGCAAGGGTACCTTTTCAGCCAGATGGTTCCAGACCAGTATACTGCAGCGACTGTTTCCGTAACAATCGTCGTTATGCTCAATAGCATTTAAGGAGTAGGGAGTGTACTTAAGTACACTCCCTACATTTTTCTATTTTCTTTAAAATTACATGTTAGTTACTCTTAACAAAGGGGTATACTATTAGTAGATATATTTTACAGGAGGAATGTTAAATGTTTGGGACAGTAAAGTGGTTTAATGACAGCAAAGGTTACGGGTTTATCGAACAGGAAGACGGAACGGACGTATTTGTCCATTTTTCAGCCATACAAAATTCCGGCTTTAAATCCTTAAATGAAGGTCAAAGGGTACAGTTTGATATTGTTGACTCCGGCCCGCGTGGTCACCAGGCCGCTAATGTTCAAGTAGTATAAAATAAATTAAAAATAAAACCTACTATGTGCATAGTAGGTTTTATTTAATTATACTTTGTTGGTGAAATAAAAACGAACCTTCCGGGCTTATACAGATTGTTCCGGCCCTAATAACATGTCACCACCAGCAAGATTATATTTCCACATAATTATGGCGTCTTCATTGTTATCTGAATAATATCTTTTTCTCACACCTTTTTCCACAAACCCCATGCTAGTGTAAAGATGCCTAGCCACCAAGTTTGAAGGGCGTACCTCCAGTGTCATCCTGGTAATCCCCATAAGAACAGCACGTTTGATCATTTCCAACATAAGCAGCCTACCTACATTATTCAACCGGTAGCATGGATGCACAGCTATGTTAGTAATTTGTGCATCATCAAGTATTAGCCACATCCCACTATAGCCGACTACCTGCTCATCGCTCATAGCCACAATATAATGGGCAAATTCATTCCGAATCTCAGAAAAAAACACCTGCCGTGACCAAGGGGCGGCGTAAGAAGATCTCTCAATTTCGACAACCCGATCTAGGTGGTTAGAGCACATTTCGCAAAAAGTAACCTTCGCCATATTATCACCCGGCACTATGTTTTTTCAGCCAAACCACCTCGGCCTCGGAAGGCCTGATATACTCCGGCTGTAATTGTAAGGCACTGATACCCCGACCATCCCGGAAAGCTTGTAAACCCAGCTCAGCCACTGCAGCGCCTCTAGGATATCCAGCCGTCATCGGGGCAAACCATGCCAAATGGGCAAGTCCAGCCTTCAAGCGAGGCAAGTACTTAGGAACGCCATCCCCCAAAAAAGTTACCGGCCTGTTATAATCTAATAAAATATTAATCAATACCTCTATTGGGGTTGCCATAGAGCTTAATAGCTGAGTTTGAGTTAGTCCGCTGCAGTCAAAGACAGCAGTGTAAACCTCGTTTTTCCTCGCATTTAAAACCGGGCAAACAAGTCTGCCATGCCCGGCCAAAGGATGCGCCAACGTTTTCAGTGTGGAAATACCAACCACCGGCAGACCCCAAACCTGCGCTAAGGTCTTGGCGGTGCTCATACCGATCCTCAGGCCGGTAAAGGATCCCGGACCGCCAGACACCGCAATTCCAGTAAGATGGCCCGGATCTATTTCTGCATCCTCCAGAACCGCCTTGATCATAGGCAACAGGTTTACTGAATGTGTCCTTTTATTCATAACCATGCGTTCGGCCAGGATGCCACCATTACCGGCCACAGCGACCGCAGCTACTGGAGTAGCTGACTCAATTCCCAATACATACAAGCTTCATCAACTCCTTAACCAGGACCGCCAAGCCTTCTCCATGTGGAATCAATGTAATACTCCGAATATTTTCTCCCTCCGGACATCTGTTGATAACGATATCTAGTCTCTCCGCCGGAAGTAACTCAGCTACACGCTCTGCCCACTCAATTACCGTTACACCCAAGCTATAGAAATAATCTTCGTAACCCAAGTCTTCCATTTCTAGAGGATCATTTAAGCGGTATACATCCATATGATAAAAAGGCAAACGCCCTTGGTATTCATTAATGATGGTAAAAGTAGGGCTGGTCACCGGCTCTGACACACCAATACCGCATGCCAATCCCTGGGAAAACCGGGTTTTCCCAACACCTAGGTCACCATTTAAGCATACTACATCTCCCGCTCGCAACAAAGTGCCCAATTTTTCTCCTATCCGGGAAGTTTCTTCCGGTGATGAAGTTTTAATCAATGGCAATATAATCACCCCAGACAGTTATGCTAGTACACACAAAAAATATTAATTATATTGTTATTATATTAGTGTTCGGGAATAAAATCATAATGAAATTATAAATAGTGTGAAGCTAACAATGCTCCTGCTATATATTATAACCTTTCCCTAGTCCATAAAACCTTAAGGGATACACACCAATTTAGTAAATACCTCAAACTCATTATAACCGAAAGGAGTACTCCCAAATAATAACCTCCTTAAATAAGGAGGTTATTATTTGGGAGTACTCAGCAACTTGCCGCAGTTGCTCCCACATCAGGCTGTTCTAAATAAAATTTTGTCATAAATTGCTTTATTTGATCTATATCAAACGGCTTAACGATACAGCCTAGCGCCCCTTCTTGCATTGCCTGCGCTATCGTCTCTTCCGATCCAAAGGCAGTCATTATTACCACATTTGTCCCGGGGGCAAATGTCTTTATTCGATTCAAAGCCTCCAACCCACCCATCAAAGGCATCCGGATATCCATAAAGACTAGGTCGGGATGAATGGAACACGTTAGACTAACTGCCTCCAAACCATTGCTGGCAGTATGTGCCTTATGACCTAACTCCTTTATAATGATTTCGAGCAAGTGGCGCACTCCAGCCTGGTCGTCAACAATTAGAATGTCTAACGGCTCTTTTTTCATTTGATCACCTTCCACAAAATAACATTAATAGTAACAATGTTTTTAATATCTAAATTATAGCTATTTCGACTGCAAAGTGCAATATTCTATTTGTTTCAATTTTTTTAAATATTAACCTGGGCCTACTGCTTAGATAAATAATCGACTAGGTACAATAGGATAAACTTTTACTCCTTTAATAAAAACTTGTTCAACCTGGCACAAAATGTCAAGTGGGTGTCTGTCCATTACAACAAAATCCGCATCTTTTCCAGGTTCTAAACTACCCAAGCTGTTTGCTAAACCTAAAATTTCAGCTGCGTCTATAGTAACTGCCCTAAGTGCAGCATCCTCAGATAATCCTCCTTTAACAGTCAACGCCGCTGAAGCAGCCAGGTACTGAACAGGCACGACCGGATGATCGGTCATTATAGCAATCCGCACACCTGCAGCGGATAGCACTCTGGCTGTCTCCAGGGTAATCCCCTGCATTTCTACTTTAGCCCGGTTTGTAATCACTGGACCGATGACTGCAGGAATGCCTAGTTCTGCTAATTGCTGTGCCACCACATGGCCCTCAGTGCAGTGTTCAATAACCAGATCTACCTGAAACTCCCTGGCGATACGGACTGCTGTCATGATATCATCGGCCCGGTGGGCGTGTACCCGTAGGGGAATCTCTCGTTTCAGCACCCTTGCCAGCGCCTCCATCTTTAAGTCTCTTTTTGGTAGGTGCACGTCCCCTTCACTGCTACCGAAGGTTGTCTTCCTAATATATTCCTGTCCTCGTACCAGCGCTTCCCTCAATATCGCCGCTGAGGCCATTCGGGTAGTAGGCATTTTTCTATCCCGGCTGTAGCTGCGCTTTGGATTTTCGCCAAGAGCAGCTTTCAGACCAACTGGAAAGCGGACGATCATCTCATCTATAACCGTGCCGGCCGTCTTCATTGCCACCATCTCACCGCCAATGACATTTGCGCTGCCTGGCCCTGTTACAACAGTAGTGACCCCTCCGGCAAGAGCGTCACGGAATCCCAGATCCGCCGGATTGATCGCATCTATTGCACGAAGATGCGGGGTTACCGGATCTGTGCTTTCGTTGCAATCATCCCCCTCCTCGCGATAAATTTCCTCAACGATACCAAGGTGACTGTGAGCGTCAATCATCCCGGGCATTACTACCTTCCCCGCTACATCAATTACCTCTGCGTCTTTGGGCATGTGCACATCAGCGCCTATTTCGCAAATCTTACCATGCTCTACCATAACTGTACCTTTTTCAATAATGCGACCGGTAATGGTTAATATTCTACCACCGGTGACTGCTAGCACAAATTCCCCCCCTTATCAAATTCTATTTAAAAGAACATCCTCACAGGATGTTCTTACTCATAAATCCAACAAGCCGAGGCTAATTCCCACGGCCTGCTTTACCTTTACCATCATCTCGCTGTCAAGGGTTGTTACTTTTTCCAGCAATCTGCTCTTATCTATAGTTCGAATTTGCTCCAGCAGTATTACTGAATTTTTCCCCATTCCACCCGGGTTGGCGGGCATCTCAACATGTGTAGGGAGCTTGGCTTTGGCAATTTGAGAAGTAATTGCTGCAACGATAGTAGTTGGGCTATACTGATTTCCAATATCATTTTGAATAATCAGCACCGGTCTAGTTCCTCCCTGCTCAGAACCGATCACCGGACTCAGGTCGGCATAAAATATATCACCCCGGCGGATTAACATGGTCTATTTTACCTCCGTAACGGGCAGGTCAAATTTCTGGGTGACCTCTGATTCTAAACGGTAGTGTTCAATGGCCAGGGCTAGGTTTATATTTGCCATCTCAAGGTAGCCCTTTTTCATCTGCTCTATCAAAATTTGCCTCTTGCGATCTTCAATATACATTTTCACACCTTCACGGATAAACTCACTTCGACTGAGTTTTTCGGCGGCTGCAATCCTATCCACTTCGTCCAAAAGCGAATTAGGCAAACAGATCATAATTTTCTTAACCCGGGACACAAACCAGCCCCCTTCCATAAAGCATTATTTTAACATACTTTATTATATCTCAAAGCTCGGTGGCTGCAATTAATATTTTACTGCACCAGTTCCCCGCTGCAATGAAACTTTCCCTGTACGCACCATTTCCACTATACCATAATCATTCAACACCGTACAAAAAGCATTAATTTTGCGCTCGTCGCCAAGTATTTCTATAATCATAGTTTCCTTACTTACATCAATAATATTAGCCCGGAATACCGTAACAATATTGACTATATCTGATCTGCGATCAACCTCAACAGTAACCTTAATTAAGGCTAGCTCTCGTTCAACTGAATCCTCTTGGTCAAGCTTAACAATCCTAATAATATCAACTAGCTTTGTTAACTGCTTCATAACCTGATCCAGAATATAGTCATCCCCTTGGACAACAATAGTAATACGAGTAATACCTGGCTCCTCTGTATAACCGGCAGCAATACTTTCAATATTAAATACTCTTCTGCTAAGCAAGCCGGATATCCGGGCCAAGACACCCGGCTTATTACTCACCAAAACAGCCAGTGTGTGTTTCATATTAATACCTCCAGCTTGGAATGTTATAATCGTCGAAAATTTTACTTAATAAGTCGTATTATACCATAGTTATGCAATCATTTGTTGATTCTTATAGTAGTGAGGTCACTCCCTGCTCCCACAGAATTCAAACACTTCGTCCGGTACCAAGTATACTTTCTGTCCCCACCCGGGCAATAGTAAAAAACAACATGATAAAAACTCTTTATATGTGTATACTTATCCCATGTACAGCCTCTGCGGCTTCCTGCACGGCCTCAGACAAAGTCGGGTGGGCATGAATGGTTTCAGCTAGTTGTCCCACCGTGACCCCCATCTGGATGGCGAGAGCAGCCTCCGCAATCAGGTCAGTGGCATGCGGCCCAACAATATGGACCCCGAGAATCCGGTCTTTTTTTAGGTCGGCAAGAATTTTAACAAAACCATCAGTTTCGCCCATCGCTTTAGCTTTACCGTTGGCAATAAAGGGGAATTTACCGGTTTTAACAGCAATACCCTTCTCCTTGGCCTCCTGTGTGGTTAAGCCTACACCGGCTACCTCAGGGTGAGTGAAAATGCAGTTCGGTATGACCCGGTAGTCCATCACCTTGGTGCGGCCCAAAATATTTTCAACAGCAACCAGCCCCTGGGCGGAAGCAACATGGGCAAGCTGAACCTTACCAGTAATGTCACCAATTGCATAGATACCAGGAACACTGGTCTCCAATTTGTCGTTAACTATTATTTCGCCGCGCTGTCCTACAGCAACACCGACTTCTTCCAGCTCCAATGCTCGTGAGTTTATGGTGCGGCCGATGGAAATAAGCACCTTGTCCGCGACAATTTCTTCACCTGAATCCAATACTACCCTAACAATCCTGGCTGATTTATTAATTTCCAAAATATTTATGCTAGTTTTTACGGAAATACCCTGCCGTTTCAGCAAACCTTGCATGGTCTTAGCCGCTACCTGATCAATTACCGGCAGTATAGTAGGCATTACCTCTAGAACGGTTACTTGCGTCCCCAGGGCATTAAAGATACAGGCAAACTCGCATCCAACCACCCCACCGCCTATAACCACCAGCTTTTCCGGAATAGCTGCAATATTTAATATCTCATTAGAGGTAAGAACAAGCTCTCCATCATAGCCCAGGGCTGAAATCTGGGTTGGCTCGGTTCCCGTAGCGATAATAATATTGTCTGTGGCAAGAACTGTTTCTTCACCGCCTGCCATCGCCACACTAACCCTACCTGGAGCCTGTAGGCGGGCCAAGCCCTTAATTAATTCTATTTTATTCTTCCTAATAAGATAATTTACCCCCGTAACCAACTGGGAAACAATTTTAGTCTTGCGTTCCATCAGTTGACTGAAATCAACCTTTACTTCCCCCGTAGTGATGCCAAGTTCGGCCGCACGGCGAATACTATGCAATAACTCGACGCTACTGGTCAACGTTTTTGTCGGGATGCACCCTCGATTCAAACAAGTGCCACCCACCTCGTCTTTTTCTACAAGAGCAACCCTGGCGCCTAACTGGGCCGCCCTGATCGCCGCAACATAGCCACCAGGGCCAGCACCTATAACCACAATGTTATAGCTCACATACCACACCTCGCGATACAGACGTTATTAAAAAAGAAAGAACTCGCCCTCCGGTCCCACGTTCATAGTATAGCCCATTTCTGCGGCTTCTTGAACCACCCTCCGCAAAACGTAGCGCAGATCAACACACGTCGTCGCTAGTAAGCTTAGCTAGACCAATTCATACCTTTCTCCAATTCTGTCACAAAGGGAATGAATTACAAGAAGGCCCATCACAAGTAAAATTATACCTGTACGTGTGACCTCATTGCCCCTTACGAAGATACAACACCAGTAAAATTTTGTTTAATAAACTTTGACACTATTTTCATGCAACGAGCATTTTACCATAAAGATGTTGCCATATATGGCATTGGTTGACAACAGAATTGACTCTATTTAACATGCTTAATATTGGAAAAATAGTTTTCTAAGGCATTTTCTCGTGATCATTATCATATCTTTGACTTTTTATAATAAATATATAAAGAAACAGAGGATCGCACCATAAATGTTACTTCCAGCAAAAGAGGTAGAATGCCCAACTTTTCCCTTCAACATGTCGACAAAAATTTATAACAAACTGAAAGAAACGAGGGGGTTTGGACCATGTCCAAAGGAAAGCTGACCAATCTGTTCCCCGGCGGTAATACATCTAAAGGCTTCTACTCCTTCTACGATCATATCATTGACCACAATGCCACCCGCGTCTTTATTTTAAAAGGTGGACCCGGAGTTGGAAAATCAACTTTTATGCGCAAAATAGGTGTGATGATGTTGGAGCAAGGATATGACGTAGAATTTCACTACTGTTCATCTGATAATAATTCCCTGGATGGCATTTGTATTCCAGCTATTGGGGTGGCGATGATTGACGGTACAGCACCCCATGTAGTAGACCCTAAAAATCCTGGTGCTGTAGACGAGATCATTAATCTCGGTGAATTTTGGGACGAGGATAAAATACATGCTATAAAAGAGGCCGTGCTGCAGTCTAGCACTCGCGTCGGCCGGCTTTTCAAAATAGCCTACAACCAGCTAGCTGAGGCCAAGGTAATTAAAAATGAGTTGGACAGCTACCTGGAGGAGGCCGCCAATCATGCCCGAGTAAACGAAACTGCCGGGAAGATCATCAAAAGCATTCTAGATGACGCACCGGTACAGCATGAAAAAGAACCGAAATCCAGGCACCTCTTTGCTACAGCATTTACCCCTGAGGGACAGTGGCATCACCTTGATACCATTCTACAGGAGGTCAGAAAACTTTACCTGGTCACCGGTAAAGCAACCGGGCTCACTTCCCGCATTGTTGGCGCAACCGCCAATGTAGCCCATGAGAACGGACTGGAAACCCGCGTCTTCCACTGCCCTTTGGAACCGGATAACGTAGACCTTGTCATAATCCCGCAGCAGGGATACGCAGTCATGAAGGATATTCCGGGCATCGAATTCAAGCCCCAGGACGTTCCTTCCATAAAAAAGGTTAAACTCTATAATTTAGACCAATACTTAGATGAAAAGGTACTAGGAGTATATGACAATGAGATCAATAGTGCCAGAAAACGCCTTAAAGCTGCCATCAGCAGAGCTATCAACTATATCGGCCAAGCTAAGGCAGAGCATGACCTGGTGGAATCTTACTATGTTCCTGCCATGAATTTTGAGGCTATCAACACCAAGCGAGATGAAATCATCGCCCGCGTTATGAAATACACTAAAAGCACCTGGTAATTAACTACCAGGCGCTTTTAATGCCGTTTTCAACATGACCGATATAAAGATGTCTTCCTGCTAATTATACAAAAATATGTTTAATTAAGTAACAATAATAAGGGCACGGCCCCCAGCTCAATACTTCCTTTAACCGGAAACTAGACAGCAGTAAGTATCATTTTTCCTAATTATAATAACTCATTTTCGTCCCTAAAAGTCCGGTCATCTTCCAAAACTTCATATAAACCGGCGGCCATTTTCGCAGGAACATTTTCTTTAACTGATAAGATTTTTATTTTTAAGGTTCTATTTCCAAAACTAATTACCAGGGTATCATCTAATTTTATTTCAGTACCGGCTTTAGCCGCCCGACCGTTTACCGTTACTTGCCCCCGGTCGCAAACTTCTTTAGCCAGGGCGCGCCGCTTGATCACCCGGGAAACTTTGAGGAATTTATCAAGACGCAAGATAACACCACCCTATTTGCCAAAAATATTTCTAATATACAATTAAATTTAACTCATAAAAAAAATCAGACTTTTCAGTCCGATTAGTTGTTTGCATTCAATTTATCCACAGATTCGCGAAGCGCTTTCCCTGCTTTAAACACAGGCACTCGGGCAGCATCAATATTTATTTCTTCGCCGGTCTGTGGGTTTCTTCCTTTGCGGGCGGCCCTTTCTCGTGTTTCAAACGTGCCGAAACCTACTAATTGCACCTTATCACCTCTTGAAAGTACCTCACCAATTGTATCAAGCATTGCTCCTACAGCTTTTTCTGAATCTTTTTTGGTTAATTCCGTTTTCTCGGCAACACTCGAAATCAACTCAGCCTTATTCATGTAACCCCTCCTAATAATAATTAGAGCTATTACTTTATTTGTTATTCGCTAAAATTGTTTTAGTTCCTTCTCAGATGAAAATGTTTTATATATTTTTTAACGTCTTTTCTTGTTTTTTTGCCTCCTCCCACCAGGCGTCCAATTCGGAAAGAGAACATTCTGAAAGTTTTTTACCACTATGCAGGACCTTATTTTCAACATAGCCAAACCTTCTGATAAACCTTTCAGAAGTACCTGCCAAGGCAACTTCAGGATCTACACCGAGCAGCCTGGATAGGTTGACCACCGAAAAGAGCAAATCACCCAGTTCACTTTCAATTTGCTCCTGCATCCCGCTTGAAATAGCTGCTTCAAGCTCACCAAGTTCCTCATTAGTCTTTCCCAGAGCCCCCCGGTAATCTGGCCAATCAAATCCAACAGCTGCAGCTTTCTCCTGAAGCTTTTTGGCACGCATTAACGCTGTTAATGACATTGACACACCGTCCAGTTGGCCAGCAGTTACACGGCCTCCTCTTTCAAGCTCCTTAATCTTTTTCCAGTTAAGTTTTACTTCCTGGCTGTCCTTGACGGTGGCGGAACCAAAGACATGGGGGTGGCGGCGAACTAGTTTTTCATTAATACCGCGCACAACGTCATTCATGTCAAAATACCGGTTTTCAGCTGCTATTTGGGCATGAAATGCTATTTGTAGTAATAAGTCTCCCAGTTCTTCACATAATTTATACATGTTTTCTTCATTTAGAGCTTCTAGAACCTCGTACGCTTCTTCGAGTAGATAAGGCCTTAAAGTCAGGTGATCCTGCTCTCGATCCCAAGGGCAGCCCCCTTCCCCACGCAGCCTTGACAGCAGGTCAACCAATGGATCTAAAGGAAAGCGGCAACACTCATCGGAATCTATTTTATCCGTTGCCTTGTTATTTTCACTATACCCGGTTCCTACTAGTTGATTATTTTCATACCCAGCATCAGGACCTGAATTACTCTTTTGTAGTCGTCTGATATTCAGTACCCGGCGACCAGTTTCAGTAAATGAATATGTTTTCTCATAGACCTGGAGAACTTCCACTGTTTCCCCGTTATCGGTAGTTCCAGTCTTTTTACCTTCATTAGGCGTTCGACTGGCCACAGTTTGATTATACGAAAATTGACGGCCGACTTGTCCATCGTTACTACATACGCCATTCTTTTCAATATATCCGACACCCGGCTTCGGACATCGAACTTCTGGTATATACATGCTGGTCAAATGGTCTATCCAGTCCAACCTGTCCATATCACACAGGGGAATTATTTCAATCCTTTCTTCACCTGGCAGGCCGGCAGCCCTCACTACCGTTACTCGGTGTTCCGGTGGATAGAGTTCGAGCAATGATATTTTTACATCCGCCGCCACCAGCCGGCTGTGGACCTGGGTGATCAAGGCTGGCCTATCCATCAGCGGCATATTACGATCAATCCGTAGCCCGTCGATAACCTGAAGTCCTAGGCCTGGATCCAGCCGAAGTGCTAAAAAAACAGCGTCTAAAAAGCTTACTGCTGGAAGCAGTTCAATGCGGATGTCTTCCTGCTCCGCTGCCCCAATAATTAGGCGCACTGATTCTTCAGCTACCAGCGGGTGACCAGGGACAGCGTATAACACCGGCCCAAGCTTAGCTACTGTAATTACCGCCTCCGCAATCTGTAGGTAGACATCTTCAAAACTGGCGCACTTTTCGTAAAGGTAGTCGAAAGTAGAAAACAATATATTTTCCTTGAGCAGCCAATTTACTACGGGGTGCTTTCCCGTCCGCAGGTATGTACAGGTTGAGGACCGCAGGGCCTCCCATACGCTCAAAGTGATGTCACCTGATGCGCCGGGTCCCAGCCCGGCAATACTTATAGTGGCCTGGTAAGGCATATTTATTGTTCTCCCTTCCCCAAGACATAAATATAAAATAACTTTTACTAAAAAAGTGGCCCTTAAGAGGCCACAGTAATTACTGCTCCATTTGTTTAGCCAGGAAACCGGCAGCTGTCTCGGCCAGTTTCAGCTCCATTTCTCC
Source organism: Desulfotomaculaceae bacterium (assembly GCA_028702435.1). Taxonomy (GTDB): domain Bacteria; phylum Bacillota; class Desulfotomaculia; order Desulfotomaculales; family Pelotomaculaceae; genus MVQL01. The sequence continues at coordinate 26,309 of JAQVOX010000010.1, forward strand.
CATTTTCAAATCAGGCTCTTTTGTGGCCAAAATAACGGCTCCAATAGGATCTCCCTCAGCAATAATGGGGGCGATAACTTCAGAAGAATACCCACAATCGCCATCTTCAGCAGTCAAGCACTCCTTACAGAAGGGGTCCTCGCCCGGGTTATTAATGATTACAGCCTTGCGTTCATCTATCACTTTTTCAATGGCATTACCTATTGGCTTATTCAAATACTCTTTTTTAGGTGCGCCGGAAACAGCAATAATGTTATCCCGGTCAGCAATACAAGCAATATGCCCCAAAGCTTCATATAAAGAATCAGCATATTCTTTGGCAAAATCCCCTAATTCACCTATGGGTGAATACTTTTTTAATATTACCTCACCTTCCCTGTCAACAAAAATTTCAAGAGGATCACCTTCACGAATTCTCAATGTTCTTCTAATTTCTTTAGGGATTACAACTCTACCCAAATCGTCAATACGGCGAACAATGCCCGTAGCTTTCATTATTATTTTCCCTCCTCTGTCGGCAAAATAATCCCAAAATTACTTTCTGTGTTAGTATATATTGGGGGAAAATCATTTATTCATTTTTTCCAATCACTATTGCTCAATTTTTAACTTTCGTTACGTTATCTATTCATTCGACGGGCTTCCTTCTTGCTCAGTAAGCTTGTTCACAATCGTGGACTTGTCTTGGACTTCCTTCATATACTCGCTAAACTTACTTTCTTTTGCCTTTTCGCTCAACTGGTATATCAGTTGTTGTTTTACCTCTTCAAAGGAATACTGCTTGGCGGCTATTTTCTTTTCCATTTTTATCACATGGTAGCCATACTCAGTTTGGACCGGGGTCTGGGAATATTCTCCGGGACTGAGAATAGCTGCCGCGTCAGAAAATTCCTTTACTGCATCACCTTCGCTAAAGGTGTACAGGCCACCGTCATTCTTTGTTGCGGTATCTTCGGATTTTTCTCTGGCTAACTCAGCAAAATCCTTACCTTGCTTTAGCTGAGCAATTACATCTTCCGCCATTTGCCTAGCTTCAGTGTCAGTGTGTTTGACCGGGTAATTTTTGTCACCTTCATCCACAAAGAATAAAATATGACGGACCTGCAGCTGTTCGGGTTGTTCGAACTGTTCTATATTTTCATCATAGTAATTCTTTGCGTCAGCTTCAGATACGGGGGGAACATCTTTAGTTACCTGTTCCTGTAGGTTTAAAATAAATGCTATATCTTCTTCGCTAAGCATTAATTGGTCTAAAAAGTCATTATACTCTTTTTCTGAAGAGAATTGCTCTTTAAGCGGCATTATTTTTTCCTGGACTTGTTCAGCAGTCAATTGATCAATCTTCCTGGCTTCCTGAAGGAGCAATTTATTGTTAATAATCTCCTCCAACACTCCTTTTTGGAGTGATTCCATTAATACCTGGCCATTTTCCCCGCTAAAATCAACACCCTGCTGTTCCATACTGGATTTGGTCATATTGACTCGCTGGGATAGTTCTTCACTTGTTATTTTCTCCCCGTTTACTGTTGCAACCACACTACCACTACAACCGGTAACTATGAGTATAACCATTGTTGTCATTATGATCAATAATATACTGATCTTTCTATACAATACCATCTCCCCCTTCAAAGGTCATTATACATTAACAGACGTGTTTATAACAAGCTAATGTACCTTTTGGGATGATAAGTCTGCAGTCTCATTTCAACAAGAGCCCCCTAAAACTTTAACCAGCTTTTCCAACTGTGATAGCAAAAAAAGGCCGCTGTTACTATGTTTAACCCTGGATAGCTTTAGCTTTACTTCAAATCCGTCCTCGGTGTTATTGAATTTTATATAATTCTTATAGCGCCGACTAGCCTCCACCAGAACCTCTCCGGTCAGAGTGTGCTCGAGACCGAACAGCAAACGCAACTGCCCTGACAACAGGCTAATTTTTTTTACTTTTAGGCTTCCTGCCATCAACTTGACTTTTGCCACTGCCAGCAGGTTTTGAACTGCTTCGGGAAGATCTCCAAAACGGTCCACCAGTTCTTCCTCCAGATCAGGCAAAGCA